>CALIWP010000090.1 GCA_938046705.1 uncultured Campylobacter sp.
ACACCATAATTAAATTTTGCATTTTTAGCTATGTTAGATAAATTTCCAGTTGTATGATAAATCATAGCAACTTCTCCTGCTAAAAATTGAGCAGGTAAATCAGTCCATTGTATAATTCCTTCAGCCATAACTTTATCTTTTTTCTGTAAATCAATCCAGAACTGTAATGCTTCTATATTTTCAGGAGTATTGAAAAATACCTTTTTTCCATCTTCGCTCATAAGATTTTTTCCATCTGCACTGTTTTGTAAAGCAAAACCTGTAAAAGCCCATTGAGCTGAACCTGAATTTAAGGCTATTCCAACTCCTTTTCTCTTATCAGTAGTAACTTTTTTTGCCATTTCAACTAATTCTTCCCATGTTTCAGGAGCTTTTTCTGGATCTAATCCTGCTTCCTTAAATGCATCCTTATTGTAAAATAAAACCATTGTACTTCTTTGAAATGGAATTGAATATATTTTTCCATTAACATAAGAATCTTCCATAAAGCTTTCCAAAAAATCACTTATATATTTCTTTCCTTCTTCTCCGTCTTCAGCTATTAATTCATCAAGAGGCATAGCCATTTCACTTGAAGCCATTGTAAATCTCTGAGTAGCTAAACTTACAAATAAATCAGGTGGATTCCCTCCTTGAGCTGCAGTTTGAATTTTTGTTACAGTATCATCGTAATTTCCTGTATAAACAGCTTCAACTTCTATATCAGGATTTTCTGCGTTAAAATCTTTTGTAAGCTGCTCAACAAGTTTTGCAACAGGTCCTCCTACATTTACAGGGTAATAAAATACCAATTTAATCTTACCATCTTTTTTTTCTTCTTTATTACTTCCACAACCTATAATAAATAAAAACAAACTTAAAAATAACAGAACAACAAAATTTCTTTTCATTTTATCCTCTCCTTTATTTAGATATAAGTTACAATAATTTCTTTAAGATTTTTCCTCCTTTCTTTTTTGATCTTTTCTTTTTCTTACTCATCTCTTCACCTCCTTATGTAATTATTATACTCCTTTTATTTGAAAAAGTCAACCACTTTTTCAAATATTTTTTTATAAAAAAAGAGAGTTTAAAAACTCCCTTAAAATAGGCTATATTGATTATCTTTCTTTACTTGAAGGGTACTTTTATATGTGCTATTTTCTTCAAGCAATTCAAGACTTTCTAAATCAACTTGCCAAGTGTTCTTTTTTTGATTTTGAATACATCTGTATCCCAAAGTTCCAATTCTACAATAATTATATATTGTCCCTACTGAAACTTTTAGTCTATTTGCGGCTTGAGCAACACTTATATATTTCTTGGACATTTCTCCCTCCATTTTATTATTATTTTTTATAATATTCTTCTATATAATAATTTATTGTTTCTCTAAATAAAATAGCTCCATCAAACATAATATACATATCTCTAATTCTTTCTTTTTCTTCTTTAGTTAGTTCAAAATCTTTATTATTATCATTTTTAGAAAATCTAATCCTAACCTTTTTAGAATAAGCCATATCTGCTATCATATCATATTTTTCCTGATCTATGATAAATTTTGAGGTTTGTATAGTATATTTTCCTTCATGCTCCAAATCTTGTGATAGTACATCTCCATTAATTTCATATCTATTATTATCAGTTAAAATTATTATTTTATTAAAACTAAAATATCCATCATTACTTACACAACTAAATGATATATTTCCTCTAACATAATATACATTTAGCTTTGCAACATCTTCTTTTTTTATTTTAGATTCAAATATTTCTATTTTTACTTTGTCTGTTTTTTTTTCTGAAATTGGAAATATCTTTTGTTCATTATTAAAATCATCAGAAATTATCTCAGTTCTATCATGAGCTTCATCATATTCTTTTGACATTAAAGAATTTAAGTGTTCCTTTGCTTTTGAATTTTCTTTAAAAACTTCCTCAATAGTTACAAGTTTATCTTCTTTAATAGCATCTTTTTTTATACTTTCTTTTTTAACTTCTCCATTTTTATCTCCACAGCTAAACATAATTAAAGAACTAAATAATATAACTAAAATTTTTTTCATTTCCCCTCACTCCCTTAGTTGATTATTTTAATTTTATTATACAAAAAAAATTTAAAAAATTCTATATTATTTTATAATACAATACCACTCAGCTCTATCTAAAGAAATTCCAAAGATTGATTTTTTATATTTCTTTACTACAAAATCTACATTGAAAGCCTTTTGAATTAGCTTTGAAAGATTATTTTCAAGACTTCCAAATATCATGAATACATTATTATTTTTTAGATTATTTTTTATAAACTTCACAAGCCTGGCATCATCTTTTTCAGTCCAAATGTTGCTGTAATTATAGCCTTTTTTACCAATTTTTATTACTTCTGTTCCACACAAATAAGGGGGATCTAGTAGTATAAAACTATCTTTATAGCTCCAACTTTCATTAAAATAGTTATGTGTTATATCTATATTTTTTAATTTTTTTAAATATATTTTTATTTTCTCCATTTTTTGTATAGAGAAAAAACTGTTTGATAAAGAGTATCCCTTATTCATACTTGCCAATAATTCTACCATTTTTCTTTCATCTTCTGAAAAATTAAGTTTATTATCATTCCAAAACTCTTTATATCTATTTTTTATAATTTGCCATTTTTCTTTATCAGCAAATAAAAACCTTGATGATATTTTTTCAATATCTTTATATAGAAAATTAACTAATTCATTGTATTTTTTTATAGCCATTTTATTACACTTCAAGAAACTTTCAATATGCTCATCTTTAACATTTGCTGTTACTTTTAAATCTTTAATATCCTCTTTTAAATTTACTGCTATTTCCATTCCACCAGCAAATAAATCAACATAAGTATTTTTCTTATTTAGTAAAAATATTTCTTTTATTTCATTGTAAAATCTTCCCTTGCTTCCCATATATTTAAAAGGCTTTTGTATCTTCATTTCTCCTCCTTAAACAAAAAAAGAGCCCAGTGATTCCAACAATTTTATTTGTTGAAATACTGAGCTCAATGCTACAAAGTATTTTAATTTATTATTTTTTAACTATTTTTATTGGTACTCTTTTATTTGCTTCTATGATGTATCCATTTTTTATTTTCACCTCACACCAGCCTTCATGCTTTTTTATTTCTTCTAAAATATACTTCTCATTCTTTTCAATGTTAGTTTCCATTCAGTACCTTCCTCATCTTTGCTAGTGCATTATGTTTCGCTATATGCACCCTTTGTCTGCTAACTTTCAGTTGTTTTGCAACCTCTTTTCCAGAATATCCATCGAAGTATAACTTTTTAATAATATATTTTTCTTGCTTTGTACAGCAATCCAGCAATTTAGCCACAAATGTTTTATTTTCTAAATCTACATTATTTATATTTTTATCCTCAATTTCTAAACCTTCATAAGTTTGAAATTGTATTTTATCCCTCCTTCCTTTCTTGATTTCAGTGATAGCATTATATGAAACCCTATAATTTTCTTTATCTATAAATCTTCTTATTCTAGCTTCAATGTTGGGATATAAGTGAGTGAGAAACTTAGTATTATAACTAAAATCATAAGTTTTTATAGCTTCATAGATTCCAAGTATCCCTTCCTGGAGTCCGTCATCTGTTCCACCCCATTTATTATTTATCTTTCTAACTGCATTCAAATACTGTTCAATTAGCTTTTCAGTTGCCTCATTATTTCCAGCTTTCGCTTTATGAATTAGTTCTAATACTTCTTTACTCTCCATATTCCCCTCTTATAATGCCATTTTACTTCTTACAATCTTTTCCTTAGCTACATCTATAACTGTCTTAATATCTTCATATTCTAGCCCTATATTTGTTAATTCTTGCTCTAATAATGCTTTATTTCCTTTTAATTTTTCTATCTTTTTATTTAGTTCAGCTATTTCAGCATTAGCAACTGCTATACTATTGTTAATTTCTGTTTTTCTTTCAAAATACTTATCTTCAAAATTATTTTCTTCAATCTCAGCTCTTTTTAGATTTTCAAGTAAAACTTTAAGCATTGATCTATTTCCTTCATCATCTAATCCATAGTCTATTGCATAGCAAGTTACTAAATTATCTCCAACAACTACATAAGTCATTAATAATTGCTCATTTATATAAAACTCTGCTTTTTTATTACCTTCATATGCTGCTGTATTAATATATCTAGATTCCTTAAACTCTTCTTTTAAACTTACTTCTAAAACTTCTATTTTCTCTTCGTTTGCTTTTTTCCAGATATCCCAAGTTCTATCACTTATAATATTAGCTTTGTGTACTCTTGAAGCATATCTCATTAAAGCATGTTTTGTTATATTAATTTCTTTCATTATTTCCTCCTATCTAAATCCTAGCCAAACATTTTTTTCTAAATAAGTTATTTCATTATGTCTTTTTAACATTTTCTTTAATGCTGAAAAGCTGGGGAAACAAGGCAAAGTATAAGAAATTTTTTCATACATTCCTCTCTCCTTGCATACCTTTTTCCCGTACATTTCTTCAAATTTTTTTATATATTTCTTTGAAAATTTTGATGTTTCTTTTATATGTACCCATTGCTCTTCTGATGTTTGTATTTTTCCATCAACTATCACAATATATGATAAAATCATTCTCTTTTTATTACTTGTTAATCCAATAAATACCTCATGTTTATCTATTTCAAATCTTAAAAATCTATCTACTATAAACTGTCCTTTTAACCATTCATAGTCTTCATTTGTTATTATTTTCCTCTCCATTTAGCTCCTTTTTTTCTTGCCATTTCACTATCTCTTCAAGAATATATATTAATTTGCTACATTCTTTAACTGTCATATTCTTCTCACTTTTACCTTTTCCTAGATATTGTTTTATATAACTAGCTTTATCTTCTTCATTAAAACATTTTTTATATAAAACATTAAATTTTTTTAATTGCTGTTCTGTTGCTAAATTAGCTCCTTGTATATGTCTTGTTAATAGTGTAATCAAGACTGAAGCCTGAGCCTCAGTCAAGTCTTTACAACTATCTTTGTTAAATTTTGAACTTAGTAAAAGCCTATAATATTCATCAGTTAAATTTGCTTTGTATTTTAATGTATGAATATATTTAATTTGATGTTTCTTTATCTCCTTCATTTTTTAAATCCTCCATAACAGTAGTCATAGAAAGTGGGATATTAATTTTATTACCATTCTCATCTTTGTAATATGCTTCAATAAAAGTTTTAGACTTCTGAGGTTTCCAAGCTTCTTTAATGATTTGAACTCCTTCACTTAGTTCAGCATCATCTATATTTCCTGCTATTCTTTCAAGCTCCATAACTCTTGAAGCCTTTAAATTCCCATTCTTATCTTTTTTTAATAACAAATTAACAATCTCTAAAAGTTGGCTATTTTCATCTTGTACAACTCTATAAATGTATTTCTTTACTTTTTCTATTCCTGCATGAACTGTATCATCAAAGCTATCAAGCATTCTATAACCTAATGTTATAGATATTTTCCCATCAGTTGTTGTAAATGTGTGAGATTGCTGATTCTCTTTTACTCCGTAAAGTTCAGCTTTTAGTTCTAAGATACTTTTAAAATCGTCAAATACTTCTTTTTTTACTGTTGTTATTTGATTAGAGACACCTTTTACTTTCTCCATTGCTTTTATTACAGTTTCATCAACAAGAGTTTTATAACCCTCTACCTTTGCTTTTCTTTCTGCTTTTTCTTGTGCTTCTTCTTCTAAGATTTGTTTTTTTAATGCTGCTTTCTGTTCATCTGTCATGTTCTTAAAATCTAAATTCATTCTTTCCTCCTATTTTTTCATTAATAATAAAAATCCACAGATTAAAAAGTATATGCCTGATATTACATAAATACTTGCAATGAATAAAAGAAATTTCAATATTCTTAAAAAAATTGGTTTTTTACAATAAATTCTTTCTCCATCAAGATAGACTTCTCCATCACTGTATACTTTTCCATTAAAAACTGTTGAATATGTTCCTCCTTTTATTATGTATGTTTTTCCATTTACAGTTACTCTATTTATACTCATATTTTTTTAACTCCTCCACTCTTATAAATTCTTCATACCCTGTTAATACATCTATAAGCCTTGCATACACTCCATTATTATCTTCATAAGAATAAACAATTCCATTAATCTTATATAAATCTTTTATTTGCATAGCTGACTCCTATAAATTTCTAAATCTAAAAGCATTTCCAATAATTTTTTATGTTCTTCTTTACATTTACCACATTCAAGTTCTTTTACTTTGTTTCTGCAGTGTTCTATAGCTTGTTCTAAATCATCTTTTGTATACATTAATTGTTCCACTTTTATTCAATTTATTTCTTTAAAATCAATAACCCCAAATGCTACATCTTCTGTTTTAAATTTTTCTTTTAACTTATTTATTTCTTCTTTTATAAAATCTTCTAATAACTTAACCGTCATCTCACTGTTAAAACTAACAATTCTACTTGTATGTCCTATTGTTTTATATGCTGTATAAACACAACTTATATAATATTTATATTTCTTTTTTCTTCCAAAAAAACCTCTTTGAAATTTACAATCTTGCCCAACATTGAAGCCTGCAATAAATAAAGTAATTCCAAGTCCTGCTAAAATCCAATCACTCATGATACCTCCTTATCAAATCTTGCCCATAAATAGCTTTTTATTTCTCCTTTATCATTAATTACTTCAACTTGACTAATACTTGTATCTATATCTAATATTTCATATTCTTTGTCCAGTGTAAGCTCCCCAGTGTCTGGGATAATACACTTTACAATATCACCCTTTTCTAGTTTCCACATTTGAACCTCCTTGATTATTAGCAGCAATTAATATAGAAGCCACTAATATTGCTAGTATTTTTCTCATATTATTTTCTCCTTCATGTTGCTAATTCTATTCAGCACTATTCTAAGCAACACTAAATTTTTGAAAGTTTTTTGTTTATTATTGCTATAATTTTTTTAAATTCTTCTGTAATTTTTATATAACTTTCCCTGGCTTTTGAATTACCTTTATTAGCCGCTTGAATACAGTTCTTCCTTTTAACTGAAAGAGTTGCTAATTCATTCAGTTCTTTATCAATTTTTAAAGCATCCTTTCCATATTCTTTTGTTAAAATCTTTTTTGCTTCCTCAGTTAATATCTTATCTTTCATATTTCCCCCTTTTATAATGCTAATGTTGATAATGCTGCATCTATATATTTTTTTTCAATCTTCAATGAATTATTTTGTAAAGCAATTTCATAGCTTGATGTTAAAATATTTGCTAAGTTTCTTGCTGAACCTCTTGTTTGTATATTTATATAACTTATTAATGTCTGCAATTCACTTTCTTTATATAGTTCTATCTCACTTTTTAGAAATTCTTTCACAATATTTGAAACATCATTTATTGCTAAATCTTTCAAAGTTATATTTACAACTGCACGGCTTGATAAGTATTCATATTCTTTTTTTCTTGATAAAATTTTACTTTTCAATACCTCAGTCCCAGCTATAACTACACCCACACCAGTTTGGTCTGCAATGCTTCTTATAATATCAATTACATTTGCTTTTAAATGTTCTCCTTCATCTATAATTATGATAGTTTCTGTTAGTTTTACAGCATCTTTTATTCTGTCTTTTAGAGTTTCAGAACTTCCACTTGTATCAAGTTTTAATTCTCTTGCTAACTTTTTAATAAGTCCTACACTAGATATTCCATTTTCTGCTGTTATTAAAACTCCTCTACCTCCATAAGTTTTTAACCATTCTTGTAGAGCATGAGTTTTTCCAAGCCCTGCTCTTCCATAAATATAGCCAATCTTTGCACTTTCTATAATTCCTTCTGTTATATTAGAACTCACATATTTTTTTATAGTGTTCAACACATGAAACACTCTTTTTTTAACTTCTGTATTTACAGAAAAATTTATTCTTTTTATTTTTCTTTTATGCCTATTTAAAAAGTCTTCCACCTTTTTTGAAAATGCTTCATTATCTCCTGTATAAGTTCCTTTTCTCCATTCACTTAGTGTACTTGATCCCACTCCCATAGCCTTTGCTATTTTTGTATAACTCATATTATTTTCCTCAGAAAATATTTCTAACCTTACTCTTAACTCTTCCATTCTTCCTCCTAATCTTCTAAATATATTCCTTCACCTATTAATATTCTTTCTTTTTTACTTTTATTTTCTATAACCTTAGTATCTTCAACTATTGTGCCATCAATTAGGTTTAAATCATCTCTTATATCTTCTCTTATTCCCATAATCTCCTTACTTAACTTGCTAATCTTTTGTAATCTCTTTTTATGTGTTTTAATTGCTGTAACATCTTTCCAACCAGCAAGTCCTAATTGTTCAGCCTTACATAAAAATTCACCAGTTTCTTGATACACAAAGATGTAACTTAAATCGTGTGGATCATACTTAATTTTAGCTTTTTCTGTCTGATGATAATATAAGTATTCATTAACATAGGTATTTCCCATAAATTCAATACCATTTTGCTTTATAGTTCTTATTTCTTCATATAAGAATAATAGCCTGATTTCTTGTTCTGACAACATTCTTCTATTTGCAACAGGATTTTCTTCTTCAAACACTTCAAGTGGAGTTCTATTATTCATTCCTCTACCTCTATGTGCTTTCAGTCCAGCAGCTCTTCTTAAAGCATAATAGTTATGGTTTTTAATTTGTATAAACTTTTCTATTAGCTCTTCAAGTTCCCACTGTTCTAATATTTCTCCCTTATCTAATTTTTGCATTGCAAAACTTCTAAGATGCTCAGGTCTTTCTATAATGTTTCCACCCTTATAAGTAGCAAATTCTTTTGTAAAACTTTCTTTAAAATCTACAAACCACCTTTCTATGTGCTTGGCTTGTGCATTGTATGCTTTTGCATGGTCTACATCTATTCCTAAACTTGCATATATCCCATTAAGCTCATCAGTCCCCTTTAAGACCTTAGATTTATATGCTTTACCATTATCTGTGTAAATATGTTGAGGAACTCCATACTTTTCAATTCCCCTTTTTAGAGCTATTGCAATTGCTTCTGTTGTTTCACTCCAAGCTAAGCTCCAACCCACTATAAATCTACTTTTTACATCAATCCAGACTATTAGCTTTGGAGATCCGAAGTATCTTTCTCCATTTGCTTTTTTTCTATTTCCTTGATAGCACATCATTTCCAAGTCATGTCCGTCTGACATCCAAACTTCTCCAGCTTTTATGTCCTCGTAGCTTCTTTCAATGTATGGTGTATGAGTGTCTTTAAACTCTTTGCTTCCCATTCTTGCTTTATTCTTTTCAATAATGTTTATATCTTTATTAAGATAATTTCTTAAAGTACCATAGCTGATTGCCTCAACTCCAAACATTGCAACTATTCTCTCAAATACAAATGTAATTTTTGGCTTATTTTTACTAAAATAAAGCATTTTAGCAGTTTCTAAAACCTCTTCTTTTACTCTTCTTATTCCCTTAGTTGTCCCATGTCCAGAAGCCAAAGCCAGTGGATTATGTTTATTTTTTATATATATTCCCCACCACCTACGAAGTGTAGGTACTGTTAGTTTCTTTAAAATTTCCAACTGTTGTGGATAATTTTTATTTGCTTCTTTTACAAACTTCTTTATAATTTCTTCTTTACTATCTCCACCTTCCTCATACTTTTCTTCCAATTTCATACAAAGAATAAATCTAGCATTAGCAACCCGTTGATTCCAACTTGGTAGCTCATCAATAGCTGTTGCTTCTTTCTTTGCTACTGTCCTAGTTGCTACTTTCTTTTCTTTTTCTTCCTTAACTTCCACCAGTGAAGCTCTATATGCATCCACCTCAGAAGCCTTATATACATTTTTATAAACTTTCCCTATCTTCTTTTTTTCAACAGTCCAGCCTTGCAACTGTGCAAATCTTAAAGCCTGAGTTCTAGTTTTTTCAAAGAGTCTTTGTAAATCTTCTAATAAGTATTCTTTTGTCATAAAAGCTCCTTTCTAAAAGATCCTTACATTCAAAGCCCTTTCAATTCCCTTTTCAGTTTCTAGATCTCTTTCTGCATTAAGTCCTCTTAATGCTCTATATACCTTCTTTTCATCTAAATCTTCTTTTTTACAAAAATCTTTCAATGTTAAATCTCTTAGTAATAATGATTTTTGAAATGTTTTTACTCTCTTATCTCTATTTTTTACATAAGCTGGGACTTTATCACATAATGCTAGTACCTCAGCTTCTCTTTCCTCTAATTCTCCATTTAAAAGTTTTTTAAATTCATATTGACTTAGATTAAGCTCCTGCATTACCTTTTGTAGACTTATTTCTGCATCAATTAAATTCTTTTTTATTTCTGTTATTCTGATTAACTTTTCTCTATATTGCTCTACCTTCTGTTCTATACACATTTTCAAGCTCCTTTTCTAACTTTAAAATCATCTTTTTATATGTATCTGGATGCTTCTTTAAATGTTCAAGCATTCCTTCTATATAAATTTTTCTTTCCATTTACTCTCCTTTTTGATATAATCAAAGTATCTAATTTTTACTGGGGACACCATAGCTTTGCCGAGCATGATGTCCTTTTTTCTAATAATTAAAATATTGATAACCTGCTCTCTTATAATATTGTCTTAAACTATACACATTTTTTAATCTTAAATACTCCACTGCCTCCTCTTCTTTACCTTGTTTGATATATAACTCCAATGCTAGTGAATGTTTCATATCATCAAGATTACAAACTCTTCCTAAATATTTTTTAGTATTCACTTTATTCCAGTACCACAATGTACTCAAATCAAGTGGAAAAATTTCATTTTCTAACTCATGCTTTTCTGCATATCCTAACAAATCTTTTATTAAATCCTTATTTACTCTCCTTCCTGATATTATTCCATTTGGATAATCAATATCTTCAACCTTTATTTTTACAATCTCTTTGAAAAATAACCCTAACTCTTTAAGGACCATATACATAAGTCTTTCTCTTTCAGGTACTGAGGCTGTTAATATATTAAACTGCTCTATTGTTATAAAGTCCTTAGTTTTAAAAACTCTTTTATACTTCCTAATATTTTCAGTTATATTTAAGCCTAGTATTTCTTCAAAGAAAAACTCCAAAGCATTAAGTTCTACAAGCACTGTATTAACAGATAATGTCATTAATTTATTATCTAAATATCTGATTACATCTTCTTTTTTTACATCTATCACTTCCTTATTTGTTGATTCTAAAAATTCTTTTACTATTCTCTTGTATGTTCCTTGTGTTGAGATTGAATACTCTCTGTAGCTCATTTCTGACTGTAAACTTAATAAATCCAAATAAAATTTATTGTTCTCCTCCATCTTCATCTCCATACACTGCATCACTTAGTTCATTCACTGCACCAACAATTTCGTCTACCTTACTTTTTATTAGTTTTATATCCTCTTGCATTGGTGCAATCATTTCAAAATATGCTTTTGCTTTTTCAAAAAATTCAAATATGTTTTCTATTTCATCATCTCTTTGAGTTACTAATTCCAACATTTTATCTATCTTTGGTTCTATTCTCATTGGCAATGCTGGGAGTCCTGAATTTAAAGCTATTTGATTATTTTTGAATTTTGTTATCATCTCCTTTGAAAAGTTTTTTATAAATCTTCTAAACTGCTTTGCTCTCTCTGTATTCGCTAAATAAGCAACTTCAAATATTCCATCTTGATTAAATATTCTTTTCTCTCTTTTCTTTGATATTCCTCCTTCATTACTTAAAACTTTTTTTAAACATGAATATTCTGGACTTTGTAACTCTGGATTTCTTAAAATAATACTTTTAAAACTTTCCTTATCTTTAAATCCTAATGCTTTTGCTAATTCATCCATATCCATTTCAATTTCATTGTTATTATTTACCATTACTTGAAGTTCAGTATTTTCAAATACTACTAAATTATTTTTATTGTTCATCTCCTCCACCAACTTTTTGTTCATGTCTTTTTAATAAACCAGGAACATCTTTATTTTTAATATCTTCAATTTCCATATAACAAGGATAATAATCTGCCTTTATTTTTAAACTGCTTTCAGGAATATATAGAGTTTTATTCCTGTTTTTTTCTTCTTTTAAAAATAAATAATCTATATTTGTTTTTACTTTTTCCCAATCTGCCTTACTTAGTTTTAAAATTTCATCTATTAGTGTTTTTGATACTTTTATCTTAATCACCTCTTATTTCAATATATTTTTTAATGTATATATTTCAATATTTTTATTTCCAATGTATCTCCAAAGTGCCTCATCATCTTCACCATTCTGTAGTTTTTCTTGATATTCTTTTAAAAGGTCACTTCTTAAATCTTCAAGTTTTTTTATTTTATTTTCAATATATTCTCTACTTTTCATAATCTAATCCTTTCTTTAATTACTTCATTCCTTTATAAAGTTTTTCAAGTTCTTTCATTGCTTCCATTAATTTTGGATGCTTAGAATTTATAATTTTATTACTAATTTCTTCATACCAGCTTTTAGCCATATCTTTATTTATGTAATGGATTCTTTTTATCCCTAATAGATCCATTTGAATTTTTCCACCTATTTCTACCAAGTAAAAAATATATTTAGCTTCTTCATCTTTGAAATACAAGTCTTTTTCCATTTTTAAACTCCTTAAAATCTTTTTTTAATTTCTTCAGCAAAACTTTTATCAATGTTCAAACAGCAAGGTTGAATATTAAATTTTTCTGGAAGAATTGAATATTTAAAATCAATTTCTTTTTTTGCTTCTTCTTCAGAAGAAAATGCTGAAAGAATAGTTTTATCAGCATTAGTTATGATATAAATAGTTCTAAAATTTTCAGGTATTTTATCTTTTTTCTTAGGCATTTTTATCGCCTACTTTGATGTTACAAGGATAGCCCATTTTCTTAAGTTCATCCTTAATTTCAATGAATTTTGTTGTTTCTCCATACTTGCTAATTAGTTCTTCTAATTCTGATACTCTCATAAATTTTTCCTCCTATTTTTGTTGGAGAAATATAGAAATATCTTGTAATATAATAATAATTGTGTTATAATTATTATCAACAAGGGAGCTAATTATTTTTAATTACTTCTTTGAAAGAAAAGAGTACTTTGGTCGGTGGCTCTTTTTTTTATTTTCTCCATAACTTCAAATCATTTTTACACTCATCTAAAAACTTTTTAATTTTCTTACCTAACAAATACCAAGTAATCAAATAAAGTATTAAATTAGTAAAAAAACAAATAGTTATTAAGAAACAAATAAGTAAAAAACTTTTAATCATTTCACTTCCTTATTTTAAAATTCTATGTATTTCTCCTAAAATTTAAAAATCTTTTTATTAATTTACACAATTTTTAATTGTTATAAGCTAATAATAATATATTTTAAATTGTTTGTCAAGTGTAAAAATTGTTTTAAGCAATTTTTAAATTTTTAAAAAAGTTGTAAAATTGCTTTTAATAGTATATAATCGTATTAAAAGCAATTAAAAATTTAAAAAGGAGGTTTTAATATGATAAAATTTAAAATTCATATTTTAATGGCTGAGAAAAGAATGACACAAAAAGATGTCATGGAAGCCACTGGAATAACTACTACTGTTATGAATAAATATTATTATGGAACAATAGTTAGAATCCCTACTCTTCATATTGACAAATTATGTAAATTATTCAATTGCCAGCCAAATGATTTATTTGAGTATATTCCAGATAATGAGACTACAACTCATGAATAATTTAATCTTTCAATAGCACAGCCCACAAGTTTAGAATGCTTGGGGAAGCAGTTTGTGAGCCATGCTATTCAAAGATTATTTTTTATCTCAACTAATAGAGAATTTGGAGGCAAAATAATGAGTTTATACAGTATAGGATATATATATCCATCAGAATTTTATAAAAAATATACAAAGTTTTCTTCACAAGAAGAAATGATTAAAAAAGCAAAAGAAGAAGGTATTCATATTGAAATAACAGTTGATTACTTTTCTTGCTCAGTTTATGAAAAAAAAGTTAAAAGTGAAGCATATAAAATTACATTAGAAAATATTGATGAAATTCTTAATAACTTTTTTTCAAAATATACAGATTTTTCTTCACAAAAAGAAATGATGAAAAAAGCTGAACAGGAATACCCTTCTTTTATGATTAATGAAATTAATTTAAAATA
The DNA here is from genome assembly GCA_938046705.1 of uncultured Campylobacter sp. The sequence continues at coordinate 14,182 of CALIWP010000090.1, forward strand.
TAAAAATTAGAAAGATTTTCCTGTTGTATATAATATTTTAATTCTTCATAAGATTTGTAGTTGATTCTCAAAAATATATAATGCTATGAGATTATTTAATTTTTTTTGAGAAATTTTTTTAGGGATTCTTTTTTCAAATATGAAAGAATTTTGCTTTATTATTTTTGTAATTTTCCCATTAGTTTGAGTATATATAATTAGTTCCCCTTTACTTTCTATTATTAATTTTCCTTCTAATTTTTTTTTTATATTTTTTCTATTTTTTTTATTAATTTTTTTTATTAAAGACATCACTTTCATTTTTAACCTCATTTTTTTAATACTTTTACACTACTACTTTTAGATTTTTTAATGTATTTTCAGGAATTTTTAGAATACTTTCAACCTGCTTTAAGACATCTTTATTTTTCTTTTTAATGTGATGCCACATTAATTGTCTTGACATATTAAGTTTACTTGCAAGTTGATTAATTTTTATATTTTCTTCAATACATTTAATTTTTATAAACTTCTCAATATCTAAATTATTCACATTTACCTCCTTTTATTTATGTTTACAATCGTAAATACTTACTAAGGTAAATATAAACTATCTATTTACTTTTGTCAACACTTTTTTTAGAAAATCGTTTACTTATGTAAATAAAAATTATAAAATAAAACAAAAAAAGGGAGGTTAAATATGGATGAAAAAATAAAAGAATTAGGAACTTATATTGATAATTTAAGACAAGAAAAAAATTTAGGATTTAATCAATTATCAAAAAAAAGTGGAGTTAATGCGAAAACTTTAAATGAAATAATGTATGGAAAATCAAAAAGAGTAAACCCTGTATATTTAATTCAATTGGCAAAAGCATTAGGAGTTCACTATAAACAATTTTATTGGATTATTGGATATTTACTTCCTGAAGATGATATTGTAAAAAATAAAAAAATAGTGAGTCATCACGCAAAAGCATATAGAGGCGAAGTCTTGCGCCAGATAGCAAATAAACTTATAAAAAATAAAAATGAACTAATGAGCTTAAATTTTAAAAATTTAAAGCTTATTGATATGAAAAAGTTTGGTCTAAAGACCGAGCTTATGTTTGAAATTTGCGAGTAAATTTTTAAAAAAATTGTATTTTTTGTTAAAAAAATGTAAAAAAGAGCTAAATTTAGGGAAAAAGTATTGTATTTTTTTTTAAAAGAGTGTAATATAGCCACATAACTTCTTAAAAGGATGGTTCATGAAAAAAGCTGAATTTATTCAAGCTGTTGCCGATAAGGCTGGTCTTTCAAAAAAAGATACTCTAAAAGTTGTTGATGCTACTTTGGAGACAATCCAAGCAGTTCTTGAAAAAGGCGATACAATTAGCTTTATAGGCTTTGGTACATTCGCTACTGCCGAAAGAGCCGCTAGAAAAGCAAGAGTACCGGGAACTACGAAAGTTATAGATGTTCCTGCTAGCAAAGCGGTTAAATTTAAAGTAGGCAAAAAACTAAAAGAAGCCGTAGTAGCCGGCGCAGGCAAAAAAGGCAAAAAGAAATAATCCCTCTTTCATGAAAGCTCAAATTTGAGCTTTCATGCTTTTTTAATCTCTTTTTTATATCTTTCAAGGTAAAATCTCAACTCTTTATTAGCCCGAGTGGTGAAACCGGTAGACGCGCCAGACTCAAAATCTGGTAAGGGCAACCTTGTGTCGGTTCGAGTCCGACCTCGGGCACCATTATACTACTTCTTAAAACTTCCCAAAACTTCCAAAAGCATAAAAAAGACCCGATATAGACGGATTTTAAAGATATTTTTGCGTATATTTAAAAATACTAACGGATATAAAAATATATTTGCAAATATCCATTTTTTACGGAATAATAACGGAGCAAAACAAAAAGCACAAAAAGGACTCCGTAAAAAAATGCCAAAGATACCCACCCCGCTCACAGATAGAGAGATCAGGGCGCTAAAGCCGAAGGATAAAATTTATAAAAAATGCGACGGCAGAGGATTATATATTTTCGTAGATCCTAGCGGTCGTAAATATTTTGCTCTCGAATACAAAAGCCCGGCCGATAATAAAATCAAAAGGCTAAATTTGGGCGATTTTCCCGAGTTTAGTTTGGCCATGGCGCGCGAGGAGAGGTTTAAGCTGGAGCAAAAGGTAAGAGACGGCATCGACGTTAAGCGCGAGAGCGAGATAAACGAGCAGGCAAATTTTAAAAAACTCGCACAAAGATGGCTCGAAATAAAAGCCCCCAGCGTAGAGCCAAATACCCTATATAGAGATAAAAGGCTGCTTGAGATGTATGCTTATCCGTTTTTTGAAAATAGAAGCATCACGGACATCACCGTAACCGACGTCATCGAAATTTTAAAAAAGATAGAGGCCAAAGGCAGCCTTGAGATGATGAAGCGGCTCTATTCACTTCTAAATCAAATTTGGCAATCGGCCTATTATATAGCGCCAAATAACGTGATCGCGAGCATTAACTACCGCTTCACGTTTAAAAAAGTAAAAGAGAAAAATTACGCGACGCTTACCAAAAACGCCGATATTAAGGCTCTTTGGCAAAGTATAGACGAATACAGCGGCGACATCCGCACCAAATACGCCCTTAAATTTGCAGTTCTCACCGCGCTACGCCCCTTCAACGTCAGAAGCGCAAAATGGGAGTATATCGATTTTGACGAGGGCGTCATAAGCATCCCCGCGGGCGATATGAAAATGCGAGAGGCTTTTACCCTGCCCCTATCGCGTCAAGCCTTGGAGCTGTTAAAAGAATACAAAGGCTACAATCTAGATCAAATTTACCTTTTCGGCTCGCTTTACGGATCATCCCGGTATATGAGCGAAAACACCTTAAACGTCGCGCTTCGCAGGATGGGCTTTAGCAAAGACGAGATCGTGTCGCACGGTTTTCGTGCCATGTTTAGCACCGTTTGCAATGAAAATATCGACACTCACGGGCTAAATTTCGACATAATAGAAAAATGCCTCGCGCACAAAGGCACGGACAAGATCCGCGCCGCTTACAACCGTGCCCAAAATTTAGCCCAAATGCGCGCGATGATGCAGTGGTGGGCGGATTGGCTGGATAATTTATAATTACGCGCTCTTTGAGAAAAATTGCTCTATTTTTGGCGCGAGTGCCACTTGCCCTTTGCTCGTGATTTTCGTCGTAAATGTTTGCAGGTTGCCTTTTGTGGTGGCTATTACGTTCATCACGAGCTCAAAGTATCCGTTATCGACGTATTTCTGATAGGGTTTATTGTCTTTTTGCAAATATCCGCTATCTCGCAGCCAACTAAAGAGCCGTTTTTGCCCCACCCTGATGCGCTTGTCGTCGCATAGGGCTTTTGCGTAGTCGCCGATATTGATGCTCGTCGCGCTTGCCTCGACTGCTTTTGCAAAGGTGATATAAGGCAAATTTGCCGCTTTTTCGCGCTCTAGCTCCTGGGTTTTTGCCCTTTGAGCTTTTAAATCAAGCGCTAGTTTTATGATCGTATCGGGATCGCTTAGCACCTCATCGATCTTTTTTTGCGTGAGGTATCCGCCATGTTTGCGAATAGACGGCAAAACCTCAACATTGACCCATTTTCTAAAGCTCCTGGCGTTTGGCTTGTCGCTTCGCATTAGCACGAAATAAAGCTGCGGCTCGGTTACAAAAGTCGCGTTTTGCTCCCTGCCTAGGCTGTCAAAGATGGGGTAGGTTAAATCTAGGTCATCGTCAAACTCCCTTTTTATCGCATTTTTGACGTCGGTGGCATTTTGGATTTCTAAAACCCTGCAAACATCAGCCAGGCAAAACAGCGGATCGCCCGCCTCACCGACTGCGACCCTGATCTCAAAGTTATCGTTTTTAAAAATTTCTAGATTCATTTTTTGCTCCCTAAACGGCTTTTAAAAACTCCGGCAAGCTCATCGCTACGCTCGGGTTATATTCGCTTTTTTCTCGGCTTACGCGTTTGATCTCGCTTAACACAAGCTCGCGCGTTTGCTCCAAACACCCCTCGATCATTTTGTAAAATTCGGCCTCTTTGCGGCGGATATTTGCTAGCACGTTTGCCTCGGCTTCGCTCGTGATGATATAGCAAGTTACTTCACGCGTTTGGCCGTAACGATAAACGCGGCGTAAGCTTTGGAAAAACCCCTCAAAGCTATCCGATAGCGAGGCGTAGATCACGTTTGCACAGTGCTTTTGCCAGTTCATACCAAAGCCTGCGATCTTAGGTTTTGTGATGAGGCATTTTATTTTGCCGTTTGCAAAATCGCTCATAGCGCGCGCCTTAAACTCGTCGCTATCGCTTCCTTTGATCTCCACGCTATCCGCCACTAGCTTTTTGAGCATCGCGCCCTCGTCGTTTAGCTCGCACCAAATCAAAAAATTATCGTTTGACGCATTGCAGATCTCGGCCACTTTTTCGCATCTTTGCTCCATGCTGTCTTTTTTGGCTTGCCTGCGCTCTTGCAAGGTTTGCGCGGCTATCGCAAAAAGCGAGTCACGGCTTTGGCTCTCGACTTCGACGTGCTGCATTTTTAACGGCGGGAGCTTAAATTTAGCGTCCTCTTCCGCGCTATACCCTAGATCGGAGGGCTTGGTAAAAAACACCGCCCACGAGCTGATAAATTTCCAAAACGGCTTAACCGCATGGCCTTTGAGTATCCATACAGACGTATCGCCGCCGTCATGCACAAAATACATCGAGAGCATTTCAGATAAGCTCATCACGTTTAAAAACTCCGTGTGATTGCCTAGCTCCGTGTAGTCGTTCGGGCTTGGAGTGGCCGAGCAAGCGAGCTTATAAGGCGTGTGCTTGTAGTTTTCGATGATTAAATTTCGCGTGGCCGAGGTATAGCTTTTTAGCCTTGAGCTCTCGTCCAGGACTAGCGCGACAAACGCGTCCGGGTCAAATTTATCCAACTTTTCATAATTAGTAATGTTTATCCCGTTTATCACGTCGTCCGCGCTTTCGCAAAATTTAACGTCGTAGCCTAGGATATGTTTTATCTCCTCGATACTTTGAAATGCAACGGCAAGAGGCGTCACGATCAGCACGGGCGCGCGCTCTTTTTGCCAAATTTGATAAGCCCACTCGCCTTGCATCGCCGTTTTGCCGCTACCCGTCATCGCAAATATCGCAAAATGCCCCTTTTTAAGCGCGAGATAGACGAGATCCTTTTGATAATCAAACAGCGCGCCGTTTAGCTCGTCTCGCGATATTTCGATGCTTTTAAAGCTTGCGCGTTTTTGTTTCGTCTTTAAAAAGTCCTCATATTGCATAAAATTTCCTTTTATCAAATAATACAATTCTTGAAAAAGTCGGGCATTGAGCGGATTTTGCCGTTATCGTTTAATGTGGCGATAATCTCAAAATGCTCATGCTCGTCCAAACATCCGATCGCCTTTCTCATCGCTTCGCGCCTCGCGTTTTCTAGCTCTTGTTTTAGGACGCTTATGTCTTCGCCCGATCTCTTTGCTTTGAAAAATGCCATTTGAAGCGCGCTGTATCGCCTAATCTCAGGCTTACACTCGGCTTTAACTTTGCTTGCGTAGAAGTCTTGAATTTCTTTTGCCTTATCCACTACCGGCCTTTAAAAAAGCGATCCTTGGGCGCGTTCTCGCAAGGCTAGCTCGCAGTTTTTCGCCGCAACTTTAAAATAAGAGCTCTTTAGCTCGATGCCTATCCCCTTGCGGTTCATTTTTAGAGATTGATAAACCTCGCTGCCGATACCCAAAAACGGAGTAAATACGACGTCGCCCTCATTCGTCCATAGCTGGAGCGCGCGCTCTATAACGTCAAGCTGGAGCGGACAAATATGCTTCTCGTCCTCGTCGTCGCGGCTACCTTTTAGGCTTAGCGTATTGCTTGGATTAATGTCCATCCAAACCGGGCTTGCGTATCTTTGCCATACTTCGATACTGCCGCGGTTTAGGTTGCCTTTTTCTTCGTCAAATTTAGATGCGATCGGCGCACCGTCGCCACAGTAGTATTTTAGCCCGCCCTCGATCGGCTCGGCGTTTATGCCCGGCTTTCTCATCGTGACGAGGTAGTCGGGTATCCCTTGGCGGCTCATCGCGCTATCTTTTACGAGCTGCTTATGAAGCAGGCCGAGCGCCTTGGTGCGTTGCTGAGCGATTACGGGATCTTTCCAGATGCAAACCTCGGAGTGAAAAATAAAGCCCACGCTCTCAAAAAGGCGTATCAGCTCGCCTCTAAAGTCGCGAATCCCGATAAATCCGTCTCTAACCTTTGAAGTCGGCAAATTCATGCAATGAAAACTCATAAGCCGCCCGCTTTTTAGGATACGAAATAGCTCCTTTGCTAAAAACGCAAAATGCTCCATAAATTCGCCCTTTTCGGAGTTGCCCATATCTCGATCGGAATTTGAATAAGTGTAAAGGCTATCAAACGGCGGCGAGTAAATGATATAGCCTACACTCTCATCGTTTAAGGCTTTAACGACCTCGCAGCTGTCGCCGTTATAAATGGCGTAATCATTCGCCACGACTTGATTTATCACGTTCATGCCTCTTTGCCCCTAATCATCTCTAAAATCTCATCTTTATCGACAAACACGCTGCGACCGGTTACGGCGTAGCGCTTGATAATCCCTTTTTGCGCCCATTTCTTGATCGTCACTACCGCAACGCCTAGCATTTTTGCCGCCTGCGCGTAACTGATAAAATTTATTTGATTTTGATGCATTTTCACTCCTCGTTTGCCGCGCCCTCGATCGGCTTTTCGTTTTTCGCCTTGATCTGCATGGCGATTTTTATATGCTCCTCGTTCGGATACCTTTTGATTAAATTTTCTATACCTTCGATCGTGAAGTATTTACAAACCTTAAGCGCCTTTATGTGCTCATCTACGTTAAATTTTCCCACTTTTTACCCTTTAAAAAATAGTTTTGCTTAAATTTAATCGCTTGCGCATATCCCTGAAATATGCGATTTGCTCGTTAAATTTGCCAAGATAGACACCAAAAGGAAACTCGCCCGTGAGCTTATCCGCGATCTCGTCCATCACCTCAACGCACTCCTTAAAGTTCTCGTTTGCAATAAAATCCATAAATTTACCCTTGAGCCTAAACGTAACTTCAAGGCGCTTCCAGTCCTTAAATTTCTCGTCTATTTTTTGCTTGTGGTAGTTCGTTTGCTTTTCGAATTTGTCGTATAAACAAACCTTATCTACCGCATAAAACTTCCCGCTTCTTAGTCCGCGATTGGCGTAAATGCTCGTCTTAAAGCTAATTACGTCGTCGGCTTGCTCTTTTACGTGCTCTTTAAATTTGCCTTTGGCTTTATGATTTATTTCGCCCCGATCTTTAAAATCCACCGCGAGATCAAAGCTGTAAGGCTTAAAGCGCCGTAAAAACTTGCCCAAAATTCGGTAAGTCTCTTTAAAAATATCCCTGCTAGGCTGAAATAGCCCAGCAAAGACAACGCAAACGTAATAGCCGAAGGGCTTTTTACGCTTCTTGCAAAGATCGTTTAACTCGCTAGAGTTTTCGACCACCAGCATCGTGTTACTTAAGCTTTTCGTGCCGCGCTTAAAGCTGATGAAGCGGATTTTAAAGGGGTGCTTTTCGTCCGCATCAAAAAGCGGCTTGTTTGCACCCTTAAATTTATACTCCGCATAATCCTTGACCGTTTTATTTCGGCTTATTAGCCGCAGCTTTCCCAAAAGTTCAATCTTTTTCAAAAAGCCGTTAAGCGTGGCCTTAGGCATCACAAAACGGATGCTATCTATCCCGCAATCGACAATGTCCTCTGCGCTAAATTTAGGCGTTTTGGGCTTCATCTACTGCACCGCGA
>CALIWP010000091.1 GCA_938046705.1 uncultured Campylobacter sp.
AATGGGCGTAGGACGGCAGGGCGGCTCAAATTTTATCGTGGAATACGACGCCGATGCGTGCTCCTGGCAGGTGCGCCACAACGTCAAAAAACAGTGCATCGACGAGGATTTTGCAAGGCTAAAAGAAAAGGCGGCGCGGCTCGAGCGCGAAGAAGATATGAACAAGCTATACGTCGCGCTAACGCGGGCGATTGGCGGACTAATCATCGTCAAAAAAACGGACGCAAACGGCAGAAACCCGAGCTTTTTTGGGGCGTACGAGAGTAGCGGCGAGGTTATAGAGTATCTTGATTTGGTTGATTTTAGTTTCGGCGAGCCAACGCCTAGCATGGCGCGAAATTTGACTACATCCGGCAAATTTGAGCCTATAGAGCTAGTTCAAATTTCAAAGCAAACCGTAGACGAAACGCCCAAAACCGAGGGTAAAAATCAAAAGGCGATTTATTTTGGTTTAGCGCTGCACTATCTGCTCGAGATGGCGGAAAAATTTGACGAGAGTTCGCTAAAAACGGCGCAAATTTCGATGCGAAACGCTTTTTATAAATTTTTAGATGAGGACGAGCTGGATGAAATTTACGTGCGCGGGCTAAATTTGATAAACGAGCCTAAATTTAAACAGATCACGCAGGCGAAGAGAGTGTTTAAAGAGCAGCCTTTACGCTTTGAGGGCGCGCTAAAGCAGCTTGACCTGCTCTGCGTTGGCGAAACCGAAATATGCGTGATCGACTATAAAACGAGCGATAAAAATATAGATGAAAATATCGCGCAAGTGGCGGAATACAAAAAAATATTGGCTCAAATTTATCCGAATTTGAGCGTGAGGGCGGCGATATTTTACGCTTTACGGGACGAAATTCGAAGCATTGATATTTAAATATAGCTTAAATTAAGCTATTTGTAAGGTGCATTTGAATACAATCACGACTTAAAATTATCTAAAGGGTAAGAAAATGACGAAAATAACAAAACCAAACGAAGTGGAGCGCGAGTGGATCGTGCTTGACGCGGCAGGCAAGCGTTTTGGTAGATTGCTAACCGAGGTAGCTACGCTGCTTCGCGGTAAGCATAAGCCAAATTTCACTCCGAATGTCGATTGCGGCGATTACGTTATCATAATCAACGCTTCTAAAGCCGAATTTACGGGCAACAATAAAGCCGAGCAAAAGCTTTATCACCGCCATTCGGGATATTTTGGTAGCACGAAGAGCGAGAAATTCGGCGAGCTTTTGGCTGATAAACCTGAAAAACTGTTCAAACTAGCCGTTCGCGGAATGCTTCCAAAAACAAAACTCGGCAGAGAGATGATAAAAAAACTAAAAGTTTACGCCGGCAGCGAGCATCCGCACACGGCTCAAATAGCTAAAAAAGAAGGAAAATAATCATGGCGAAAGTTTATGCAACCGGTAAAAGAAAAACTGCCGTAGCAAAAGTCTGGCTAAAACCGGGCAGCGGTAAAATTTTAGTAAACGGACTTGATCTAAACACTTGGCTTGGCGGACACGAGGCTATCAAGCTAAAAGTAGTTCAACCTCTACTTTTAACAAAACAAGAGGGTTCTGTAGATGTGACCGCAACGACTCTAGGCGGCGGATACTCTGCTCAGGCTGAGGCGCTAAGACATGGCATATCAAGAGCATTGGCTCTATTTGACGCCGACTTTAGAGCGACTCTAAAACCAAAAGGTCTACTAACTCGCGACTCACGCGTCGTCGAGCGTAAGAAATTCGGTAGAAGAAAAGCTAGAAGAAGCCCGCAATTCTCTAAACGCTAATAGTTTTGAGAGCGGTGCGAATTTGAGGTGCATTGATATTTGTGGTTGGTTTTTTATAAACTTGCAGATATCAAATGTTAAAACGAAATTTATAATTTTTGTGATATTATTAAAAAATACATTTCACCATGAAAGGATTTTCTATGAGAAAGATTGCTATTGCTTTAGTTGCTGCTACAGCTCTTTTTGCTGCTGATTCAGCTTACAAATATGAATTAACTCCAACCATCGGCGGAGTTCACCCTGAGGGAAACCTAGGAGTTAACGAACAGTCTGCTATTGGTTTAAGAATAGGAAGAAACCTTGAGAATTTCTTCTTAGATCATGTTGAGCTTGGTGTTAGTCATACTAATAAAATAAGAGAGTATGGCGTAGACGGAAAGGCTACTAGATATTTCGTTAATGCCATTAAAGATTTCGGTCTAACTGAAAAACTATCTCTTTACGGCTTGCTTGGTGCTGGATATGAGGATGTCTCAAAAAAATTTGTCAAAAATGATGACGGCGGCTTCGGTCAATACGGCCTTGGTTTGAGATATCAGATTACCGATAACTTTGCTCTACGCGCTGAAGCCGTAGATGCTATTAAATTTGAACATGCAGATCACAACCTATTCTATACGCTAGGTTTTGCAGTTGGCTTCGGTGCTAAAAATGCTCCTGTAGTTGCAGAAGCTCCAAAAGTTGAGGCAGCTCCAGCTCCTGTAAGCCTTGACGATGACAACGACGGCGTTTTAAACGATGTTGATCAATGCCCAAATACACCGGCAGGCGTAGTAGTTGACGAGACTGGTTGCGAGAAGGTTATCGTTCTTAGAGATATCGGCGTAAACTTTGCATTTGATAGCTATAAAATAACTCCAAAATATCTTGAGGAGATCAAAAAAGTAGCTAACTTTATGGGTGAAAATCCAGGCTACCGCGTAGTTCTAAGCGGTCACACAGATAGCGTTGGCACTGAGGCTTACAACCAAAAACTATCTGAAAAAAGAGCAAACGCAGTTGCTAAAGCTCTTGAGGAACTTGGCGTAAGCGCAGACAAGATCACTGCTGTAGGATACGGCGAGCTTAAACCTGTCGCTTCAAATAAAACAAAAGAAGGACGCGCTGAGAATAGACGCGTTGAAGCTAGATTTAACAAATAATTAGCCTAGCTTAATAATGCATGGACGAGATTAAATTCGAACTTATTTGGTCGTTAATCTCGTCCTATTCTTTAAAAATTTTAGGTTCTATCGCCATCTTGCTTATCGGCAAATGGCTAGTAGCTAAAATCTCAAATCTTATATCAAAATTAATCATTTCCTCTAGACTTGACGAAACTCTTTCGAGTTTTTTACTAAATATCATCAAAACGCTTCTCATAGCTTTTGTAATTATAGCTGCGATCGCAAATTTGGGCGTAGAGACATCTATGTTCGTTGCTGCGCTCGGTGCCATCGGTCTTGCTATCGGTATGGCATTTAAGGATACTTTTTCAAACATCGGCGCAGGATTTTTGATCATATTTTTTAGACCGTTTAAGCTCAAAGACCACATAGAAGTCGCAGGCGTACAAGGCGCAGTCAAAGAGATCAATATGTTTAGCACCGTTTTACGCACGACCGATCATAAAACCATTATCATCCCAAACGGTCGCATCATAAGTAGTAATATAATCAACTTCTCAAAAGAGAGCACTAGGCGCGTTGAGCTCGTGTTTTGCATAGATTATAAAGACGATCTAAAGCTTGCAAAAGAGATTATTTTAAACCTAGCCGACGAAAATAAAAAGATCTTAAAAGAGCCAAAGCCGTTTGTCGGTGTCGGAAGCTTAGGTGAAAATAGCGTAAATTTGACCGCTAGATTTTGGTGTGCGAGCGATGATTTTTCTGACGTGCAGTTTGCTATGCTAGAGAGCGTCAAGCTTGCGTTTGACGCCCAAGGCATCTCTATACCGTCGCCGCAGCTTAGCATCCGCTATCAAGATAAAAGACAAGACGAGCAAATTTGATTTACCGGTTTGCACGGTTTTCCTTGGTTCTTTGGCCCTTTTTATGTGGTATGTTGTAGATTGGTCTTATGCTCGTATCCTATTTGGTTCCATAAGGCAAATAGATTAAATTTGATCCAAAATCAATAGCGCACAAGCACTTTAAAAATGTACAAATTTTGACGTATTCCTTATCTGCCGTATTGCAAAAATTAAATTTTACCGCTTTCGTCAAATTTAAAATCTAATTCATATTTTAAAGTCAAATTTGACAGCATAAATATTTTAATAACTCCTTAATTTCGGCGTTTTAGAGTGCAGTCGTATAAAATTTAGTCCAAAGCCAAAAAGCATAAATTTAAAAATCAAAATTTACAAAAGCTATCTTAAGGCAAATTTTAAAATACAAAAAGTAAAATCAAAGTTTATTAAAACGTAAATTCGGCTTGAAAATGCCGTCAAATTTGCAACATCAAAATAAAAAACGAAAGAAGTAAAATGAAAAAAACCATACTTTTTGACCTCGACGGTACGCTCATCGACTCGACGCCTGCGATCCTTGACGGATTTGGCGCGGCGTTTCTCGCTCACGGCGAACCCACGCCAAACCCTGAAGCCGTCAAAGCTCTAGTCGGCCATCCGCTTGATTTTATGTTTGCCGGACTTGGCGCTCCGACGCATCTCGTGCCCGATTATATCGCCGCGTATAAGGCACGATACGAGCAGATTTTTTTGGAGCAAACATCGCTGCTTGAGGGCGCGGCGGGTGCGTTGGCACTTGCTAGCGAAGTTGCGGACGTTGGCGTCGTGACGACAAAAACGTCGAAATTTTCAGTCATTTTACTTGAGCACTTGGGCGTTATGAAATTTATCAAAACAGTGATCGGCAGAGACGACGTAGTAAATCCAAAACCAGACCCTGAGCCCATAAACACGGCTCTTGAGCACCTAGGCAAAACGAGCTCGCAAGATAAGGCAAGCGCCTTTATGATCGGCGATACGACGATGGATCTGGAAGCGGCGAAGCACGCCGGGATCGCCGGTGTTGGGCTAGTTTGCGGCTACGGCAAGGAGGCAGATTTGCGCGAGCATTCAAATTTGATCTTTCAAAACGCATTTGAAGCGGTTAAATTTATAGCCGGCAGATGAGCTTAGCCTGCTACCGTACTGGTCAAATTTATCAAATTTAGCAGCGATCAAAGCCTATACTTGACTTATTAAATGACTACTTAGTCTTTCGCTGCGGTTAAAATTTAGCCGCTCGTGGGGTCAAAATTAAGTCAAATTTGTCGCAAGCTCGTAAGAAAAGGCAAATTTGACTTATCTGCGTGCGCTTTCTTTTTCAAAGTACTCAAACGCATCGATTATGTCAAGATAAGCGCCGTCGAAACCCGCGTCAAGAATCTTTTTTTGATACAATCCGTCGTTTCCCGTAATTATTTTTTGCCAATCCACATCCCAATATTTGACGACGTAATTTCCCTTCCAGTGCGGGTTTTTCTCTGCTAGCCGCTGGGCTTGCCTGTTTTCCAGGCGCCATTCCAATAATACCGGTAATCCTCCCCCCCTATGCTCATATAGTAGATCACGAGCCGCTTCCCGCCGTTGCGTTTTGTTTTGAGCTCCCTTACTTCGGACTCGGCGTAGGCTTTTACGAAGTGAAACAAATCCATATCGTAATCCGTATTTTTGAGCGCAACGATAAGCTGCCGTTTTGTAGAAATTTTTTGCTGTTAATCAGATACAAAAAGTTTTCGGCGTCTGCAACCGTGTTTATATCTTTGAAGTTTGCGTTATATTGGGCGTTTGGATACTTTAGAGTGGCGGCCAGGTTGCTTTTATCCGCCGCAAAAGAAAGAAAACCGTTTTTTTATTGCGCCGATACGAGGCGTCTACGTCGCTCGCGGTGGAACAATAATCGGTAACGAGCACCCGCACGCCGTTTTGCGCGTAGAGGAGGCCATGTATTCCTTATGTCGGCGGGAGTAGGCTCATCATCATATGAGTATCCGTAAAACAGCGACTCGGCACCCACAGCTGAGATCGCGCCTAGGTAGTCCTGCTGCAGCTCGCCGCTAGCCGAGCCGTTATTGGTAGTGAGCTCAAGCCCGTTTTGCGGGATGACGATAAAGTTTTTATCAAATTTTTGCCGTATTGCGAGATGGTGATGACGAAGCGGCGCATATCCTCGCGGTAGTCTGTCGCGGGTTTTGCTTCGCCTGCATGATTTTTATTCGTGCTATTTTCAATCGCTGCAGCGCAAAGGCATAAGACGAAAAACGAGGCTAGCGGATAAAATTTACGCGTAGCTTCTTTGTTTTAAAATTTAGCGGCTAAATTTTAGCAAATTTATAAAAATCGGCCGTCAAATATTTTTTGATTGTAGCTCAAATTTGAGGCCTTAGATTATTAAGTTTGAGCCTTTTTGAAAATGTAACTTAGCTGATTAATTAGATATTTTGGAAACTAGCTCTATAATAAAAGATTTTTAAAAAAACATAAGAAAATTTAAGGCGGAAAAATGGCTAAAATAATGAAAACTATGGACGGAAACGAGGCTGCGGCGCACGCGGCTTACGCATTTACGGAGGTTGCGGGCATCTACCCGATCACTCCTAGCTCGCCGATGGCTGATTACACCGATATGTGGGCGGCTCAGGGCAAGAAAAATCTATTCGGCATGCCGGTTAAGGTAGTCGAAATGCAAAGCGAGGGCGGGGCTGCGGGCACCGTGCACGGCTCGCTGCAAGTAGGCGCGCTAACTACGACGTATACGGCTTCGCAAGGCCTTTTGCTAAAAATCCCGAATATGTACAAGATCGCAGGCCAGCTGCTGCCGGGCGTTATCCACGTGAGCGCGCGCTCTATCGCGGCCCAGGCGCTTTCTATCTTTGGCGATCATCAGGATATCTATGCCTGTCGCCAGACGGGATTTGCTATGCTGGCAAGCGGCTCCGTGCAAGAGGTCATGGATATCGCGGGCGTCGCGCATCTAGCGGCGATCAAGGGTCGCGTGCCGTTTTTGCACTTTTTTGACGGATTTCGCACGAGCCACGAGATACAAAAGGTCGAGGTGCTTGACTATGCGCACTTTGATAGGCTTCTTGACCGCGAGGCGCTGCAAAAATTTAGAGACGAGGCGCTAAGCCCTGAAAGCCCAAAAACTCGCGGTACGGCTCAAAACGACGACATCTACTTCCAGACGCGCGAGCTAGCTAACCGCTACTACGACGCGGTACCTGATATCGTGGCCGAGTATCTAAAAGAAATTTCAAAAATCACGGGACGCGATTATAAGCCGTTTAATTATTACGGCGATCCGCATGCTACGCGCGTCGTGATCGCGATGGGCTCGGTCACGCAAACTCTAGAAGAAGTCGTCGATCACCTGCGCGCAAAGGGCGAAAAAGTAGGCGTGCTAAAGGTGCATCTATATCGTCCGTTTAGCCTAAAATACCTCTTTGACGTGATGCCTGAGACGGTAGAAAAGATCGCCGTGCTAGACCGCACGAAAGAGCCCGGAAGCCTCGGCGAGCCGCTATATCTGGACGTCAAGGCGGCGTTTTACGGACGCAAAAATCAGCCCGTGATCGTAGGCGGCCGCTACGGCCTAAGCTCAAAAGACGTCGATCCTGCTCAGATGCTAGCGGTCTTTGAAAATTTAAATTTAGAGGGGCCTAAAAACGGCTTTACCGTCGGTATCGAGGACGACGTGACCTTCACCTCGCTAAAAGTCGGCGAGAAAATTTCGCTAAGCGACGCAAGCGTGAAAGAGTGCCTATTTTACGGCCTTGGCGCGGACGGTACCGTTGGGGCGAATAAAAACTCCATCAAAATCATCGGCGATAAAACCGATCTTTACGCGCAGGCGTATTTTGCCTACGATAGCAAAAAATCAGGCGGCTACACGCGCTCGCACCTGCGTTTTGGCAAAAACCCGATCCGCTCGACCTACCTCGTCTCAAATCCGCACTTCGTAGCCTGCTCGGTCGCGGCGTATCTTGAAATTTACGACGTCATAGACGGTATCCGCGAGGGCGGGACGTTCCTGCTAAACTCGATCTGGGACGCCGAGCAGACGGTCGCTAAACTGCCGAATAAAGTAAAGAAAATTTTGGCCGCTAAAAAGGTAAATTTCTACATCATCAACGCCACTAAGCTAGCTCGCGAGATCGGGCTAAAAAACCGCACGAACACCATCATGCAGTCGGCTTTTTTTAAGCTTGCGGACATCATCCCGTTTGCCGACGCGCAAAAATACATGAAAGAGTACGCGCACAAAGCCTACGCCAAAAAGGGCGAGGCGATCGTAGAGATGAACTACAAGGCCATCGACATGGGCGCGGACGGGCTAGTTAAGGTCGCGGTCGATCCTAACTGGGCAAATTTAACGGATGACGCCGCAAATGAGGAGAAATACGTCGGCGACGAATTTATAGAAAAAATCGTCAAGCCTATCAACGCCGCTAGGGGCGATAGCTTGCCCGTTTCGGCGTTTGTGGGCTTTGAGGACGGACACTTTAAATCAGGCA
>CALIWP010000092.1 GCA_938046705.1 uncultured Campylobacter sp.
TGTGCGCTAGGCATATAGCCTGCGGAGCGAAAATTTTGCGAAATCTCGAAAAAGCACTCGCGAGACAAGCCGACTAAAAAGGATAGAAATGGTAAAGAAAGCGGTTTGCATAATGAGCGGCGGCATGGACAGCACCCTCTGCGCCGTCCTCGCTAAACGCGCAGGCTACGAGATCATTGCGCTGCATTTTGACTACGGGCAGCGCACGATGAAGCGCGAAAAGATAGCGTTTGAGCAGATCTGCGAGCGTATCGGCGCGCTAAAAAAGATAAATTTAGACGCTAGTTTCATAGCAAACATCGGCGGCAACGCGCTAACCGATGAGAGCCTTGAGATCCGCAAAGACGGTGCCAAAGCCGACACTCCTAGCACCTACGTACCGTTTCGCAACGGCATCTTTATCAGCATCGCCGCCGCGCTAGCCGAAAAAGAAGGCGCGCAGGCGCTATACATCGGCATCGTCGAGGAGGACGGCTCGGGCTACCCCGACTGCACGGCGGATTTTATCGCCAAGATAGAAAGCGCCGTAAATGCCGGCACATCAAAGGATTTTAGCCTACAAATCGTCACGCCGCTAGTAAATTTAAGCAAGGCTGACATCGTGCGCAAGTCGCTAGAGGCGGGCTCGCCGCTAGAGCTAACATGGAGCTGCTACGAGCGCGAGGATGAGGCCTGCGGCGAATGCGACAGCTGCCGCCTAAGACTGCGAGGATTTGAGCTTGCGGGCGAAAAAGATAGGATAAAATACGTAAATTTGAAGTAGAATTTGCCTCGCGCGGCTCTGCGTGCAAATTTAGCCCAAAATCAAATTTATCCGCCAAAACGCGGCAACCGCTCTACCGCTGTTTTTGTTCGGCAAATTTGATCGCGGCGGCTAATTTTACGGATTTTGCACGACGGGCGTTTGCTGCAAGATCAGCCAAAAATAAAACATTTTATTGCAATTGCGCTCGCGTTTGCGTCGTTATGCTAACCACATACGCCAAAGCCACGGCACGCTTTGTAGGAATTTGGATTAAGCATTTTTATCCGTCAAATTTAGCGGCAAATTTGCGGCAAGAAAGCGGGTGGTTTAAAAACTAGGTCAAATTTGTAGCAGATGAAGGCGAAAATGCGCGCTAAATTTGAGATTATTATAAAATTTCGCCGAACAAATCAGGCTCTGGCGAGCGCAAATTTAGCATCGCCTCAAGCTCCTCTTTTTGGCATTTGACGAGTGCGTAGTGAAAATTTGAAAGATTTTTTAGCTCGGCAAGATCCTTAAATCTCATCGTAGCCGCCGCGCTTCCAGTAAAGTCCTCAGGTACGCAGATCTCGATGCCGCCGCTAAAATTTCGCGCTAAAAATGCCGCTTCCATATCAAAAAGCTCATCGTCGCTCTCTGCGATAAAAGCCTGAGAGCTCGCGCCAAAAGGCACGACGCGAAAATTTTTATTTATAAAAACGGGCTCGAAATGCCCCAAATTTCGCGTATCTCCGAGCTTAAAAGAAAAGCCAGCGCGGATCAGATACTTTAAAAGTCCGCAAAGATAGTGCGTGAAAACTTTTGGGAAATTTAAGTTTGGATAGTAAACGCCCTCGCAAACGACACTAAAGGCAAACAGCGAGCCACCCTGCGTGCAAACCGCGTCTACATCGCTAAAAACGGTATCATAAAGCGGCGCGATCTTGGATAAAATTTTAAGATCGTCCGTGAAAAATAGATCGCCCACGCCCGCTTTCATTATCTTTATAAAAAGTCGCGTCGCATCCTCGGGTAGCAAGCTAGCTGCGTTGCCATCAGCGTTTTTACCCAGACTCATACGCGCAAGCAAGGCTTTTTGCACGGGATTAACGGAGCAAAATTTGAGATTTTTGTAGCTAGCCTCAAAGCGCATCAGCCGCATCAGCGCGGCGCTCAGGCTATCGACCTTGATAAAAGCGACCTCGGGATCGATGACCTCGCATCTTTGCTCGACGAGCACGGCATAGGCGCCGTTTGCGACGGCTGCGGCTATCTCGTCTGCGCCCGCGCCAAGCCCGATGTAGGCGTAGCCTTGGCGCACGTTTTTACTCTCAAACGCAAAGCCCTCCACGGCGCTGACGCTTGGTTTATTTAGCGCTTCGCCGTTGATGAGGCGCCTTAGGTTTTCGATATTCACGCCGTTTTAGCCTATTTCTGAGCCGTTTTTGACCGCAGCCATCGGCGCGATGAGGCACAGCGACCCATCCTCGGCGCTAAGGATCATGCCCTCTGATATGTGGCCGAAAATTTTAGCCGGTTTTAGGTTTGCCAGCACGCAGACCTGCTTGCCGACGAGGTCCGCCGGAGCGTAAAATTTGGCTATGCCCGATAAAATTTGACGCGGCTGCTCTTCGCCAAGATCGATCTTAAATTTAAGCAACTTCTCGCTGCCTTCGATATTTGAGCACTCAAGCACGGTGCCTACTTTTATGACGCATTTTTTAAAGTCGTCGATTTTTATTTTCGCGTCCGATTTTTCTTGCGGCGCGGCGGCGGATTTGGCCGGTTCGCTCACGCTTGGCACCGCGGTAGCCATCAGCTCTTTTTCGATTTTTGGGAAAAGCGGCTGCGTTTTTTGCGCTTTAAAGTCCAAAATTTCGTTGTTTAGGATGATTTTTTTATAAGTAGCCGTCGAGATCTCAAAACCTAGCGTCTGCGCGATCTTTTCGCAGGTTCTTGGCATCGCGGGGCTTAACAAGACGGCCACGCGAGCTAGCAGGTTCGCGCACAGCGACACGAGCGCGTTTGCTTCGTCTTTTTTGCCGTTTTTCATTAGGTTCCACGGCTCAAATTTAGCTATGCTCGCGTTTGCGAGCGTTAGCGCCTTAAAGAGCTCCTCAAGGTAGCGGTTTGTGGCGAAACTCTCTAAATTTTTGATAGCGTTTTGTAGGTATTCGTTGCCGCTATCTAAAACCTCGCCGTAAAATTTGCGTAAATTTTCGCCCTTTATCTCAAAGTCCGAGTATTTTTCGCTCATGCCCACTATACGGCTTAAAAGATTGCCTAGATCATTGCTAAGCTCGGAGTTTATGCGCTCGATCATCGCTTTTTGCGAAAAGTCGCCGTCCTGCCCAAACGGCACTTCGCGTAGCATAAAGTAGCGGAAATTTTCCAGTCCGTACGCGTCTGCGACCTCGCTTGGATTGATGACGTTGCCTTTGCTTTTACTCATCTTTTCGCCGTCTCTCGTCCACCAGCCGTGAGCCGCGATGCAGCGAGGTAGCGGCAGATCAAGGCTCATCAAAAAGGCCGGCCAGTACACCGCGTGAAAGCGCAAAATGTCCTTACCTACTACATGCGTAGCACCCTTCCAGTAGTTCATCTTATCATCGCCGCGCGTGTAGCCAAGCGTGCTAAGGTAGTTTATAAGCGCGTCCAGCCAGACGTACATAACGTGTCTTGGCTCGTTTAGGCTCGCGGGGAGCTTGATACCCCACTCAAAGCTCGTGCGAGTAATCGAGAGATCGCGCAG
>CALIWP010000093.1 GCA_938046705.1 uncultured Campylobacter sp.
CTACCTCGCCGTTTAGCGTAGTCTCGCCGCTACCTACGCGTGAGTCGCGCACGACTACTACGCCGCCCTTGACCGCTTCGCCTAGAGCCTCAAGCGCGCTTGGGAATGGATTTCCGTTACCCATACCGGCATTTATGATGCCTTTGGCTCCGTTTTTCACGGCTACGTTTACGAAGTCAGGGTTGTCGTTTGAGTGGCTATAGATGATATCGACTCTTGGTAGCTCTTTGATCTTTGCGATATCAAATGCCGAATTTACGGTATGCTTGCGAACCGGATTCATGTAAAATTTGACGTTGCCGTAAAACACGGTGCCGATTTTGCCGCTGTTTGGAGATTTAAATGTATCGACTGCAGTAGTGTTGGTTTTAGTCACCTCTCTAGCCGCGTGGATCTCGTCGTTCATCACGACCATTACGCCCTTGCCTGCGGCTTCTTTACTCATCGCGACGTTTACGGCGTTAAAGATATTTAAAGGGCCGTCCGCGCTTAGCGAGCCGCTGTTTCTCATCGCGCCGACCATAACGATAGGTTTATCGCTTTTGACGACTAAATTTAGAAAATACGCAGTCTCCTCCATCGTGTCGGTTCCGTGCGTGATGACGACGCCGTCGGCCTTGCCGCTAGTTAGCAGTTCGTTTACTCTGTTTGCGAGCTTAAACCAAACTTCGTTGTTCATCTCTTGAGAGCCGATGTTTGAGATCTGCTCGCCTTTGATGGTCGCTATTTTGTTGATATCGGGTACCGCAGCGATCAGTTTATCGACCGTAACGGTTCCTGAGGTATAGCTCGTATCAAGAGCTCCAGAGCCGCTGCCGGCTATCGTGCCGCCAGTTGCCAAAATGTAAATAGTAGGCTTTGCAAAAGCCAGAGTCGCTCCTAAAAGCATGAAAATCACCGCCTTTACTGCAAAACGCATGTTTGCTCCTTGTGTTGAAATGTTACGAGGATTTTAGCGTTTATTGCTTAAATTTATTATTAATTCTTAATTTTTATTTTCAGTTAAATAATCCTAATAAGCGTCATGTATATCGCCGTCGAAGCAGCAATGCTCAGCAAGGCGTTTTTAAATTTCAGATGAATCAAAACCGCGCTAAAAACGGCCGCTGCTTCGTTTAGTCCGTACGGATAAACGTCAAATTTGACGTCTCTTAGTCCGTAGCACACCAAGATAACCATTATCATCAGCCCCATGTGTCGCTCCACGGCCGTTAGCCACGGGCTAGGCTTATAGTTTTTGATGACGTAAAACGGCGCGGCGCGCGTTAAAAAGGTCGCAAACGCGCTTAGCAAAACGGCAGCGAATATCGCCCACTCGCTAGAACTCACGCTTATCAAAGCTTATCCTTAAAAACTAAAATAAAAATAAAGCAAAGCGCCATCGAGCCTACCAGCATCGCTTTAGCAGGCATGAGCGCTACGCCGGCGACTCCAAACAAGCACGCAGCACCCAGCACTTTATAGTTCTTATCGTTTTTAAACATCTCCATCACGATCACGATAAAAAGCGCGGTTAGGCTAAACTCAAGCCCGCTCATATCAACCCTGATAAGCTCGCCGGCTAGACATCCGACCGCCGTTCCTGCCGCCCAGTAGAGCCACGAGAGCAAATTTAGCCGAGTAAAAACATAGCTACGCTCCGCCGCGTCCGCGATCTTAAGTGCCTTAAATATCGCAAAAGTTTCGTCCGTGAGAGTCGCGATATTAAAAAGGCGAAATTTGAGATCTTTGTACTCTTTTAAAAGCGCGAGTCCATAAAAAGTATGGCGTAAATTTACAAGGTAGCTCACGATAAAAACCTCTAAAAGTCCCGTGCCC
>CALIWP010000094.1 GCA_938046705.1 uncultured Campylobacter sp.
AAGTGGATTTTTCACTATTGTATCTATAAATTTTGCACCAAGTGCATCAGCCATCGCTTCTACACTACCCTCGCCACCATCTGCGATAGGCTTGACAACGACCTCGCAGCCAATCTCTTCTAGTCCTTCTTTTACAGCAAGGCCCGCCTCAAGCGAGCTAAGCGAGCCTTTTAATGAATCAATCGCAACTAAAATTTTCATAAAAGCACCAAATATAATATGTAAACGCTAATTATACCAACGATACCCATTATAAACGTCATAGCCGTTTGTGTGCGATATCCTTGATCAGCAGTCATCTTGCTAAAGTTTGTCACAACCCAGAAGTAGCTGTCATTTGCGTGAGATACGCACATCGCACCAGATGCTATTGCCATGACGCAAAGTGCAGCTGAAAGCTCGGTCGTAAAGCCAAGTGTATGCATGAGCGAGTTATCAGCGCTAAATGCGCCCATGATAGATGCTGTCGTGATGATAGCCACGGTCGAGCTTCCTTGAGCGGTTTTTAGTACGGCTGAGATAATGAATGGGAAGAAAATTCCTATTGCTTTTATGGCGGTTGCGTTTTCTTTTATGAAATTTACAAATCCAGCTTCAGTGATGACGTTGCCCAAAACACCGCCAGCTGCTGTGATAAAGAGTATCGGTCCAGCGATCTTTAAAGACTCGTTTGTGATGTGGTCAAATTCTCTTATTTTTCTGGCTTCGACTAATAAAAATACGCAAAAGATCACGCCGATTGCAAGAGCAATGATAGGATTTCCTAAAAATAAAAGTATCTTTGGTAAGAGAGCCATTTTATCAAACATGCCTTGTTTTGCTAAAACATCGACAATAGAACCAATCGCCATAAAGATGATAGGCATGATGATAGGTGCAAGGCTCAAAAATCCACTAGGTAGCGTGCCAAATTTCTTTAAAAGATCTTCATAGCTAGCTGTGATGGTAGCGTCAGCATCTTTGTCGCTGATAGTCACACTTTTGCCAACACTCTTTGAAAAGAAATAAACAGCTATCAACACAGGCACTGAAACGACTGTTCCCATGATGATGACAAGGAGTAAATTTCCGCCAAGACCAAGTGTTCCTGCGGCTGCTATTGGGCCAGGAGTTGGCGGGATAAAGACGTGAGATGCGTATAGGCCGCCACTAAGTGCGACTGACATCGCGACTGGGCTTGCTGAAATTTTCTTATAAAGCGCCTCACGAATAGAGTTTAAAACGACAAATCCGCTATCGCAAAATACCGGAATGCCAACAACCCAGCCCATAATGAGCATAGCAAGCTCTGGACGCTTTTGTCCGACTAGCTTTACGACCATATCAGCTAGCTTTAAAGCAGCTCCCGTTTTTTCAAGCACGGTGCCGATGATCGTTCCAAAGATAATAACGATACCGATGCTCTTAAATGTGCCGCTAAAGCCGACACCTATCATCGCTGGGATCTTGGATAGATCGATACCTGCGACGATCGCAAGAACCAAAGAAATGCTCATAAGTGCCAAGAATGGATGCACTTTTAGCTTAGAGATCATAACTATCATAAGTATGATGGCTACAACAAAACAGACAATTAGTGAGATTCCGCTCATAAAAACTCCTTTGCTCTGAGATTTTGCTTAAGATTTTAGCAAAATTTGCTTGTATTTTTTCTAATATTTTTAAGTTTTTTGATTAATTAAATTTTTTTGACATATTTGAGTAAATTTATGACTATTTGCCTAAATTTAGCCATTTTATAAGTTTAAAATTTTTAGCTTATTTTAAAATAACAAAACCAAGACCAAATTTATCAGTATGCCTATTATAATCAATCAAACTCTCGCCATATCCAGTAAAATACTGCAAATAGCCATAAACTCCTGTTGAGAAGATAGGAAACATATATGAAATTTCAGCAGCACCTTTATTTGTTTTATCAAAATGTAAGTTATTTCTTAGCATTAGGCTAAAAATGTGTTCATTAAGGTTGTAGCTAAGCCTTACATCGCCATGCCCGATGTATTTTAATATATCTTTATTATCGCCCTTATTGCCCACTACCATCCAAGCTCTTGGCGAAATGCTAAGCTTGCCAAAAACAAAATCACTTTGCACATAAGCTCTATTCCAGCTTCTTGAATTGCTACCATCTCGTCCGTTTGACTCATGCAAAAGTCCAAATTTTAGGTTTTTAACACCTATTTGCTCCAAATATTTTGGTGAAGTAAAATTTAGAAAAATTTCTGGCTGATAGTTAGTCTCACGAAATGGCGCTGAAGTTCTTGTTATTTGCCACCAAGATGTCTGCGTGTAGGCTGCCACAAGGCTCTCTCTAAATCCAAACAGGTCATAAAATAACGGCTTTGCAAGGCTTATTTGAAACTTAGTTTCAATGCTCTTTCGCTCATCGTTTGGCACATTTTTAGCATAAGTTACTGGCAAAAGGTAGTTAAATTTATAAAGCTCGATACCAAGTGCATTTTGTAAATTTTTACCACTTTTATCTTCTCTTAAAAGATCAGCTTGCTTTAGCTTCGCCTCTCTTGGCGCTGGCTCGCTTGCTTGCACATTTTGCACCGCTTTTTGCTCGTTTAAAGAGCTTTTGGCTAGCTCTTTATAAATTTGCATCGCAGCCTTTATATCGCCACTTTGCTCCAGCTCTTGTGCCCTTTTAAAATCATCTAGCCCACTTGCCATCAAAAAACTAAGGCCAAGGCTTAAAAATAATAAAATTTTACTCATCATCTATCTTCTTTTCTTGGATTTTCTTTGCCATTTCGTATTCGTCAGGGAAATTTACGTTAAAAAACTGCTCACTATCTTTAAAATTTACGACTTTGCATTTACAGCTTTTTCTCAAAAGTCCGATTTTATGCTCATTTTTTAAATAAAACTCATGAGCCAAAGTGGCAAGCCCTGGGCTAAAAAAACCACAAAGCGAGTGAATATGATCATTATCACTAGCCACAACCATGTCAAATTCATCTTTAAATTTGGCAAGCTCCTCCAAACTTTTAAGATCAAAAAATGGCATATCGGCTGGTATCACAAAAATGCTATGATCAAAATTTTTAAGAATGGAGTAAAGTGCGAGCATTGGCGAATAGTTATTGCTCTTTTCATCTTTTATAAGCTTTAGTGGCGGGCTAAATTTTTCAAATTTTGAGCTTACATAAACTTCGCCAAAAACTTTGCTAAATTTCGCAACCTCATAATGAGTAAGCGTCTTAAAACCACCAAATGGCAAAAGTGTCTTATCTTGCCCCATACGCGAGCTTTTGCCACCTGCTAAAATCACGCAAGTTTGCATCTTTTCCCTTAAGAAAGTTATGAGGCTAAATTTAGCTAAAAGCGGCTTTGATCTACCAAAAATATGTGATAAAAACTTATTTTTGTTTATGCTACTTGTGAAATTTTAAGCCTGCTTTGCCCTTTTCATTGTTAAAAATTCCTCGTAGCGACGATCAATGATAGCTTTGATCAAGGCATAGTTTTCTTGTGAGTTTTCTATATAAAAATAGGCGTTATCAAAGTATTTTTCACCAAATTTTTTCGAAACAAAATCCGTATAATCCTGCAAATACCAACCATACATTTTGGCAAATTTTGTCCGATCAGTCGTATAGTAAGCTTTTGCAAAGGCTTTACCAGCAGTATTTAGCTCCGCACTTCCAAGTACACCGTCCATAGCGTCAAAAAGATACTGACGATAGTTAAAATTTTCGTCCATCTGTGCTATATCGTCCACAAAATCTGCCGCAAATTCCTTTGAATAAAATTTGTGTTCCATACACCAGCGAAAGAAAAATGCAATGTGTGTCGCACCGTTTTCATGCGGTATATCAGTCGGCGCATCTTTTGCACCCCAATGCCATTTTGCTTTGTCATATACTATATCTGGCATTTTTATCCTTTTAAAATGCTCAATTTTACTAAAACCATTTTAATCGCAGTATAAAATCATGGCTATTTTATCCATTTGCTTGCTACGATTAGAAAAGATATAATGGCGCTTTTATTTAAGGAGAAGCAATGAGCGAAAAAATTTACAAATTTTAGGCTGGATCGGCACATGCCTATCAGTTGTTATGTACTTTTCATACATCCCACAAATAATGGGCAACCTTGACGGCAACAAGACGCCTTTTATACAGCCACTGGCAGCCGCACTAAACTGCACAATCTGGACAAGTTACGGCCTATTAAAAGCTAAAAAAGACTATCCACTTTCTGCTGCAAACTTTCCAGGTATAATCTTTGGTCTTTTGGCAACTATAACAGCGTTTTAATGCACCATTTAGTTGTTGTGGCGATTTTACAATAAAATATTATTTGCTTCGCCGCAACAACTAATTTATAGTGTTTGCGCTATTTTGGCTAACTTTTCTTTAATTATATTGCCTTTTGAGCTTAGCGAAAAGATCATTTGCACTAGCTCCTCAGTTGTTGCTTCTATTCTTTTGTCATCACTATCTAAAGTTCTGAATTTGTTTTAGGATAAGCGGACCGAATTCTTGATATGTAGACATAAAATCCTTATAGTCCTCTTCCAGTTCTGGTGCGTAAAAACTGATAAGCGAGTGTAATTTACCAATTTCAAATTTTGGATTTTCTATATTTAAATTTGGATTTATCAACAAAGCTACTTTGTAATGTATTCCCCCTAAAATATCCCCAACTATAATAAACGCTTCCTCTAGCTTTTGTCGCCTGAGTTTATTTTTCTCTTTTTTTGTGTTTAGATTAGCGTACACCCATTGCGCACACATTGTTAGGACTGCACCAAGTACAATTTTCAATAAGTCAGATATCAAACTATCCATATTATTTTTTATAAGTCCCTTGGATCGGCGATTTTACCTGCTATGGCTGAGGCCGCTACAACTGCTGAGTTGGCTAGATAAATTTCACTCGTTCTATCGCCCATACGTCCGACAAAATTTCTATTCGTCGTCGAGATACAGCGTTCATTTGCGCCTAAAATTCCCATATATCCGCCAAGACAAGCTCCACATGTTGGGTTACTCACAACTGCTCCTGCTTCGATGAAAATGTCAATTAAGCCCTCTTTCTCAGCAGCCCTTGCGATCTTTTGTGTCGCTGGAGTGATGATGAGCCTTGTCTTGCGAGCTACTTTTTTGCCTTTTAAAATTTGTGCTGCAATGCGAAGGTCGCTTAGGCGGCCATTTGTGCATGAACCGATAAATGCTTGATCAATGGCTAAATCGTCACGAACCGCCTGTCTTACGCTCTTGCCGTTGCTTGGCAAAAATGGATATGCGATGACTGGGTCAAGGTTTGTAACATCGATCTCTAAAATTTTGTCATATTTTGCACCCTCGTCTGAGTAGAAAAATTTTGGTTTATCGCGTAAATTTTTATCTTTTAAAAACTCTTTTGTGATCTCGTCAACCGCGATGATGCCACTCTTTGCGCCCGCTTCGATCGCCATGTTGCACATTGAAAATCTATCATCCATGCTGAGACCCTCTATCACCTCGCCACTAAACTCAAGTGCCTTGTAAAGTGCACCATCAACACCTATTTGACGGATGATCTCAAGGATAAGGTCCTTGCCGTAGACGTGCTTATCAAGTTTGCCTTTAAAAATGACCTTGATGCTCTCAGGCACTTTAAACCAGTTTTTGCCAGTGATCATCGCATAAGCTAGGTCGGTACTGCCCATACCAGTGCTAAACGCTCCAAGAGCGCCGTGCGTACAGGTGTGGCTGTCTGCGCCGATGATGACGTCACCTGGGATGACTAGCCCCTTTTCAGGCAAAAGCGCGTGCTCGATGCCCATATCTTTTTCATCAAAATAGTTTTTAAGGTCGTGTTTATAGGCAAATTCGCGTGAAATTTTGGCTTGGTTGGCGCTTAAGATATCTTTTGTCGGGATGTAGTGATCCATAACGATGGCAAAGCCGTCTGGGTTAGCTAGCTTTTTAGCGCCACTTCGCTCAAACTGCTTGATCGAGATAGGCGTCGTGATGTCGTTGCCTATGATCATATCGATTTTGCTTTCGATGATCTCTCCTGCACCTACCTCTTTGCCAACGTGATCTGAAAATATTTTCTCGGTGATAGTTTGTTTCATAAATTTCCTTTAAATTTTGAGGCGATTTTAACGAAAATTGCTAAATTTAAAGAAAATTTACTAAGCCAAAAGGCCTAGTAAATTTAGAATTTAACGCTAGCTGTTAGCATAAACTGACGAGCATAACCTGGGGTGATAGGCAACACTGAAGAGTCGGTTCCAGATGATGCTGTTACGTAGTAAAGTTTATCGGTTAGGTTTTTCACATTAAATGCAAAATTTGTCTCATAGCCTGAAATTCTAGTCGTATAGCTAACAAAAGCATCGTAAGTAATAGCATGTGGTAATTTATAAAAGCTTCCATAAGCTGCTGAGCTTTTTTGTTGATTGTAAGTATACCAAGAGCCAAAATACCTGGCGCCACCACCTATTCTTAGACCTTTTACGCCAAGATGAGTAAAATCGTAATTAGCAAATAAACTCGCTTGATGCTTTGGAGTAGCCTCAAGCGGCCTACCCACTTTCCAAGCCATATTTCTATCTTCTTTTAGTTTAGTTTTGGTATAGGTATAGCTTGAACTTACACTAAGTCCATCTGTAATACGTCCATTAAAATCAAACTCTACTCCTCTAGAATTTGCTTTACCACTCGTATATGATATATTGTTTACATTGTTTATAATATTTTTCTTATCGATATTAAATAAAGCTGCCATTGCGGTTATGCTATTGTTTTGAAATTTTGTTCCAAACTCGATAGATTTTCCCTCTTCTGGCTCTAATGAGACAGCACCTTTGCTGCCGATAGAAGTTTGTGGCTTAAAGCTTTGAGAATGACTAGTATAAACTGACCACTCAGGAGTTAGTAGATATAAAAGTCCGACATTATAAAGCAGCTTGCCACCACTTTTATCTATACTTTTAGTAAAAGGCAAAGGTCTGGCAATATATCTGTTTTGATCGCCTACTATTTGGTTATAGTATTCATACCTTAGTCCCGCTACAAATATTAAGCTATCAGTTAAATTTATACTATCTTGTGCGTAAGTACCGATCGTTTTTAGTTTGTGGTATTGCGTCTTTTTGCTAGCACCTCTACTTTTGATGTCATCTGCAGTAACTCTACCATAAATAGGCGAGTAGATATTTATATTATTTCTAGCATCATTTGCTTCGATCTGACGAGCTTCTGGACGTTGTCTTAGATACTCTTTAGCATCTACTCCAAATAAAAGATTATGAGTTATGCTTCCAGTTTCTACTATACCGTTTAATGTAAGTGATCCAGCATGGGTCTTATGCTCAAAATCTTCATACCACTCCATACGTCTTTTTGCGATTCCACTAGCCAAATTTATATTCATAATGCGAGCTTGTCCGTACTCATGTAGTGAGCGTGAAAATGCATAAGCTCCTTTTAATAGCCAATTCTCGCCAAAATTTTTCTCAAAACTTAGATCAAAAGTATCTACTTTGCCGTCTATTTCGTTGAATGGCTCATCTAACCTGACTTTTTTATCTATGTCTAAAATTTGTCCTGATTCTAGCATATACATGCCGCGATCTGCGGGGTCGGTGTATTTTGTATGGGAGTAGGCAGCATCAATACGATAGTCGTCGCCTTTATAACTTATACTTGGAGCGATGAGTAAATTTTTATATTCGCCATACTCTCTCCAATAATCCTTACCCGACCAATCAAATATAAATCTATATGCAAAACCGCTCTCACCCAAAGCTCCAGTTGAATCAAAGCCAAAATCTCTATACTTTTTATTACCGGTGCCAAGCCAAATTTCATTGCTATTTTCATAAAGCGGTTTTTTAGTTACTAGATTTATGATACCGCCGGCATCTTGAACGTCGTAAAGCAAGCTTGCTGGGCCCTTTAACACCTCGACGCTTTGTACAGTTGCATTAAAGTTGTGCGTCACACCAGCTGATACACCATTACGCATTATAGAGCCGTCACGTCCGCCACCAAAGCCACGCTTTAAAGCCGCATCAAAATTTCCTGAAGTTGTATTCGCATAGCTAACACCACTTACGTTTTGAAGCGATTCCATTAAATTTTCTGGCTTTTTATCCTTTAGCTGCTGCTGGGTTACGACGTTTACCGTTTGCGGGATCTCTAAAATAGGCGTATTTGTTTTGCCTACTTCGCTGGTTTTGGCGCGGTATCCGTCATCCGCACTCTCGCTAATCTCGACGCCTTGTAGCGCGACGTCGGCGGCGAAAATTTGGGTTAAAAGCAGCGACGAAGCCGCTAAACTTAGGCTAAATTTGTTCATTTATTTTTTCTCCGTTTTAAAATGCATTATCATTATATTATTCTTGCGCTTAAAATTCGGCCCGATTTTAGGCTATAATTTCGGCTATGAAATACGCAAATTTAAAACAAATACAATCTTTTCTAGGCAAATTTAAAAAAATAACCGCAATCAGACGCGCGGGCGATATGGCGATATTTATCGAATTCGACGGCGAGCTCGGGCTGTTTTTTGACCTTAGCAAAGCCGACTCCGCGATCTACGCAAATCCTGATTTTCTAAACGTCAAAGAGTACAAAGCGCCCTTTGACGTCGCGCTAAAAAAGAGGTTCTGGGGGGCTAAAATTTTAAATTTAAGCGTGCCCGAGGGAAATAGAATTTTAAAGCTGGAGTGCGAATTTCAAGGCTCGTATAAGAGCCTAGCTTCGAGCCTATTTTTGGAGTTTACGGGGCGATTTACCAACGCGATCATCACGGACGAAAAGGGCGTCATCGTCGAGGCTTTGCGGCATATAGATAATAATTTTCGCGTGATAAAACCGGGGCGCGAGCTGCTTGAGCTGCCGCCTGCAACGATAAAAGAGCGAGAGACGCCGCTGATAACCGATTTTACGCGGTATTTTAGCGAGGAATTTAAGCGCGTAAATAACGCAAAGCTAGAAAATCTGCGCGCCGTAAAATCGGCCGCGATAGAGCGAAAAATGCAAAATTTAAGCGAGATTTTATCAGGCCTTGAAAATGAAGCGGATCTAAATGCGCAGAGCGAAATTTTAAGCAAAAACGCAGGGCTGATCCTATCAAATTTGCATGCGTTAAGGGACTACGAGCGTGAGGTAACGCTAAATGATTTCGAGCGAGGCGAGGTGCGGCTCGTGCTAGATGATAGTCCCAAAATCGCCGCAAACGCGATGTTTGCGAAAGCAAAAAGGCTAAAGCAAAAGGCGGCGGGCCTGGTTATCGAGCGGCAAAATTTGACCGAAAAGCTCGAGTTTTTATCAAATTTACAAACGCTCGTAAATGAAGCGAAAAGCGTAGAAGAGCTAGAAATCCTAGCGCCTAAAAAAGCCCGCGCCGCAAAGCAAAAAGAGCAGAATCAAAACGTCGAGGATTTTTACATCGAAGGCTATAAAATCAGCATCGGGCGCAACGAAAAAGGCAACGCCTGGCTGCTAAAAAACTCGAAAAAAGACGACGTCTGGATGCACCTAAAAGACCTGCCGTCCGCGCACGTCATAATCAAAACCGCAAAAAGCGCCCCCAGCGAGGAAATTCTGAGATTTGCAGCGAAAATTTGCGTAAATTTTAGCGTCAAAGGCGGCGGGACGTACGAGGTTGATTTTACCAAACGTAACAATGTCAAAATTACGAGCGGCGCAAATGTAAACTATATCAATTTTAAGACGATATTAGTAACAAAGCACGACTAAAACAGGAGGCGAAAATGGCTGTAACACCCCTTGGCAACACGATTTTTATCAATCAAAACGTAAATATGGTCTCAAACAAGGTCGCCGACGTCCAAAATAGATTTGACCTACAAAATCTCGCCGCCGCATCGCTAGCAAGCGACGAAAAACAAGAGGTCTCCGAGGTGCGACCGACCGAGGAAACCTACAAAATCGACCCCAAAAACGAGCACGAAAAGCAAAAGGGCAGGCAGGAGCAAGGCGAGCTCGCCTCGGAGCAAAAGGGCGAAAACGCAGACTCCGAGAACGAGGACGAAGAAAACTCCGAGGAGCACGTCGCGGCTAACGACTTCCCGCAAGCGTCGCCCGTATTTCAGCATCTCGATCTTAAAATTTAAGTTTTCTCGCTCAAATTTGACTGAATATGTTGATGCTCGGCGGTCAAATTTGGCTTTAAATTTGATCCGCTTTCGGCCTAAATTTAAGCTTTCATCTTTTTAATATCGCGAACGTAAAATTTAAAGCGTAATAAATCGGCTCGTTTCGGTCGTAAATTTAGCGTCTGAGGATAGCCGCCGCGGGAAAGCGGTGCATAGCAGCCAAATATGCCAAACGCGCCGAGCAAATTTTACTTGCTTTTAATTTGATAGATCATTTTGGGCGAGAGTAAAATTTGGCACAGGTTGTCAAATTTATGCCAAGTTTGCTGCCGCGCTCGATAAAATTTGGCAAAAATCGTCAAATTTGCCACCCCGTTTCAATCAAAAATAAATTATCAAATTTAACCGCCGTATAAAACAAGCCAGCAAACGCAAATTTGCCTCAAATTTCGGCGCTTTTAAGCGAAAATTTTATACAATTATTACTCAAAAAAGGAAAAATCATGAAAACGCGTATAATCACCGGCGTCGCGCTATTTGCGGCGGTTTTGGTCATCTTTTTCGTCGATAGCTATCTGTTAAATTTCGCCATTTTAGGCTTCGTGCTTTATACGGCCTTTGGGGAAGCGCAAAAGCTCTACGGCCTGCAAGGCGGCTCTCTTGCGCTCATAGCGGTCATTTTTTACCTGCTTACGCCCTTTTCAAACCCCGTATTTATCGCTATTTTAGCGGTCTTGCTCGTGGTTAGTTTTCTCGCGCATTTTAAGAGCGAAAATCTAACGCCCGCGCTGCCGTTTTTGTATCCGATGACGCCGATTTTTCTCATCTGGATGCTTTATTCGCAGTACGGCGTGGGCTACTTGGCGTGGCTGATTTTAACGGTCGTGGCGTGCGATAGCGGGGCGTTTTTCGTCGGCAAATTTTGCGGCAAACACGCCTTTAGCGAGACCTCGCCGAACAAAACTTGGGAGGGCGTAGCAGGCGGTATCGCCGTGGCTACGGTCTTTGGCGCGGGCTTTGGCTGGGTGCTGACCGATAGCTTTTGGCATAGCCTCATCACGGCGTTTTTGGTTGCGGTTTTTGGCGTTTGGGGCGATCTTTTCGAGAGCTACTTAAAGCGCCGCGCGGGCGTCAAGGATAGTGGCACGCTACTGCCGGGCCACGGCGGGATGCTTGACCGCGTCGACGGCTATCTGTTTGGCGTCGCGGCGATGCTCTGGACGCTATCGTGGTAGTGCTGGGCTCGACGGGCTCGATCGGGACGAACACCCTAAATCTAGCCCGCAAATTCGGCCTTAGCGTCGAGGCGCTGAGTTGCGCGTCAAACTACGAGCTTTTAAACGAGCAAATCGCCGAATTTAAGCCCAAATTCGTCTGTATCGCCGAGCCAAAATTTGCTAAATTGGTAAAATACAAGCGCGTTTTTACAGGCGCTCAGGGTATCTGCGATATGCTAAAAGAGTGCGAGAGCGAGCGCGTCGTAAATTCTCTAGTCGGCTTTGCCGGGCTGGCTCCGAGCTTAGCCGCGCAAAAGCTAGGCAAAAAGCTGGCGCTTGCCAACAAAGAAAGCCTCGTCGCGGGCGGCAAATTTTTAGACAGGGGCGCGATAGATCCGATAGATAGCGAGCATTTCGGGCTTAAATTTTTGCTCGCGAACAAAACCCCGGTCGCTAGGCTAGTCATCACGGCCTCGGGCGGCGCCTTTTACAAAACTCCGCTAAAAACCCTAAAAAACGTAGTCGCCGCAGACGCGCTAAAGCACCCCAACTGGAGCATGGGCGCAAAGATCACGATCGACAGTGCGACGATGGCGAACAAGCTTTTTGAGGTGCTAGAGGCCTTTTGGCTCTACGGCGTGCGGGATATCGAGGCGCTCATCGAGCGCACGTCCACGGTGCACGCGCTGGTGGAGTTTGCCGACGGCTCGACTACGGCGCATCTATCTAAAACCGATATGATTTTGGCCATCGCGCATGCGATTTTAGGCGAGGATTGGGCGCTAAATTTGAGCGCCGCCGATACGAAAAGCGGACAAATCGTGCCGAATTTGGACCTAAAAACGCTAAAAAATATAAAATTCGGCGAGATAAATTTGAAAAAATACCCTATCTTTTCGCTAAAAGACCAAGCTTTGCAAAATCCCGATCTTGGCGTCGCTATCAACGCCGCAAACGAAGTCGCCGTGTATAAATTTTTGCGCGGCGAGTGCGGATTTTTAGATATCTCGCGAACGGTTTTAGCCGCAGCAAAGAGGTTTGAAAACGAGAAGATAGAGAGTGAGAGCGGGATATTTGAAGTAGATTCAGAAGTAAGAAAGTGGGCGGAAAAGTTGCTTAAATAGCGGCTTGTCTCGCGAGCGCTTTTAAATGATTTCGTAAATTTCGCCCTGCGACAGACTATGTGTCTAGTCTTGGGACGAAATTTACTTCAAAACATTTAAAATCATCTCACGATACTTCGCCTTATCGTTTTTCGCTCAAATTTGAAGCCAAATTTACAAATTTGAGTCGCCGAGACCTGCACCCTGAAAATATCAAATTTAAATTTTCGGCGCGACAGCGCCAGATAAAACTGCGCATAGCGCAGCAACTTCTCACGTCGTAGGGGATAGGGGATCGTTAAGGGGGAAGGGAGCTCTTTTGCTTCGGCTTTGCCTCGCCTTGTGCTTGCACTCTCTTTGAGAGCTGCAAAGCAGAGCGCAATTCAAGCCCCTTCCCCCTTAACAAGAAAGACTAAAATCCAAATTTGACAAAACCAAATTTAGTATTTTTGCGGTGCGGGTCTCGGTGGGTAAAATTTGCAGTTAAATTTTACGTTTTTACGCCAAGTGAGCGATATCGGCGATTAAGCCGCCAAAGCGCAAATCCGCTAAAATTTGATAGAATTAGCAAAAAAGGCAAAAATGAAAACAAAACCGTTTTTATCGCAGCTGGTTGCGCTAGTCGTCGTTGCGGCGATATTTTATGCCAGCTACGGCGCCACGAACGCCCTCGCGAGCGCTCGCGCAAACGTGCCCGAGATTTATTTCGCGTGGGAGCGCGCGCTGCCGTTTTGGGCGTGGAGCATCGTGCCGTATTGGTCGCTAAATTTGCTCTACGCGCTTGGATTTTTCCTCTGCCGTGACGCCGGGGAGCTCGCGCGTTATGTCACGCAGCTACTTGCTGCGCAGCTCATCGCGACGCTGTTTTTTATCGCATTTCCTCTGCAAATGTCGTGGGAAAAGCCCGCAGCTTCGGGCCTTAGCGGCTTTTTGTTCTCGAGCCTCGCCGCCTTTGACCTCCCGTTTAATCAAGCCCCGTCGCTGCACATCATACTTTGCGTCGTGGTGGGCGCATTTTACCTTCGCAAGGCGCGCGCGGTTTGGCTTAAGGCGGCGCTTGCGGCGTGGTTTGCGCTCATCGGCCTTAGCGTGCTGACCACGTATCAGCACCATTTTATCGACATTCCGACTGGGTTAGCCGCCGGTTGTTTCGTATTGCTCGTTCGTCCGATGGACGGCGCGCCGCTTAGGTTTGCCATGACTGTGGAGACTACGCGCTACAAATGGGCGGCGCTATATCTGGTGCTTGCGTTTTTGACGCTTTTTGCGGCGATTGCGGGGGCTAAAATTTGGAGCTCGTGGGCGTTGTGGCTGTCATGGGCGAGCCTTAGTTTCGCGCTGGTCGCCTGCGGTTACGCGTTTTTGGGTGCGGGAGTTTTTGCTAAAAACGGGCAAGGCCGTCACGCCGCCGCGGCTAAAGCCTTGCTCTTTCCCTATCTTTGCGTCGCGCGGCTAAATGCGCTCTTTTGGATGCGCGGACGCCGGCTTTCAGACGAGATTTTGCCGGGGCTGTATCTTGGCTCGGTTAAGGAGGCGGGCAAATTTGACGCAGTGCTTGACTGTGCGGCTGAGTTTGAGAGGCCTAACGGCGCGCAAATTTACGCGAGCCTACCTATGCTAGATATGATAATGCCCGGCGCGGATGAGCTGAGGCGCGGTGCGGACGAGCTTGAGCAACTTGTAAAAACGACTGTTGGCGGCGGCGAAAATTTGTCGCAAATGGAGGC
>CALIWP010000095.1 GCA_938046705.1 uncultured Campylobacter sp.
GATATTTTTTAGAAAATATGGAATTTTTCGCCATCCTCAAAGTCGCGCAAAAATTTCAAATCCCGGCTTACGGTATATTTGTAGCAACGAATTTCTGTGACAAAAACGCACACGCAGACTTTATCAAAAACCACGAGCAAGCAAAAAAAGAGCTTGAAAAATACTTAAAACAAAAGGAAATCATTTGAAAAATTTGCTTGATTTTACATTAGACGAGCTAAAAGAACAGCTCTCGCCACCATTTCGTGCGAAGCAAATTTTCGAGTGGCTATATAAGAAAAATGCAACTAGTTTTGATGAAATGCTAAATTTACCGAAGGATCTGCGCGCAAATTTGGTCCAGGAGTTTTACCTTGATCCGCTAAAGTGCGTCAAATTTGAACGTAGCGCCGATGGCTCTATAAAGTATCTTTTCGAGCTTAAAGACGGGCTGCGTATCGAAAGCGTACTGCTACCGATGAAAGAGGAGCTAAACGACGAAAACGGCGAGGTAACACGCCATGCTCGTTATACGATCTGCGTTAGCTCCCAGGTAGGCTGTCGTATGGGCTGTTCGTTTTGTCTAACGGGCAAGAGCGGACTAACGAGAAACCTAACGCCGGGCGAGATTGTAGGGCAAATTTTATGGATAAAAAGAGAAAACAAAATCCCGTATGAGCGCCGCGTAAACGTCGTATATATGGGCATGGGCGAGCCTCTAGATAACCTAGAAAACGTTAGTAAAGCCATAAAAATTTTAAAGGAAAACGATGGATTAGCTATCGCACCGCGCCGCCAAACCGTTAGTACTAGCGGGCTAGGTAGCCAGATAAAAAAGCTCGGCGAGATGGATCTGGGCGTGCTGTTAGCGATATCTTTGCACGCCGTTACTAACGAGCTTCGCAGCAAACTGATGCCGATAAATAACGCCTACAAAATCGAGTCCGTTATGGAGGCGGTGAGGGGGTTTCCCATCGATATGCGCAAGCGAGTGATGTTTGAGTATCTCGTCATAAAAGACATGAACGACGGTATAAAAGATGCTAAAAAGCTCGTTTCGCTGCTGCACGGCATCAAAGCAAAGGTAAATTTGATCTACTTTAATCCGCACGAAGGCAGCGAATACGGACGCCCGAACACGGCCGATATGGAGGCGTTTCAGACATATCTGCGCGATCACGGCGTGACCTGCACTATCAGACAGAGCAAGGGCCTTGACATCAGCGCGGCGTGCGGTCAACTAAAAGAGCGCGACAACCAAATGAGCGGCAAAACGCTAGCCAAGACGGCAAAATGACGCTACTTGATATATCCCAGATAGTTTTCGTCTGTATAGTGGTTTTTTTAGGGCTCGGACTAATCATAAAGACGGCTTTTTATGACAAACACGACCGATGATATAGCATTCTTGCTCTATGATTTTTGCTATATTGATAAGAAAATTTTCAAAAAATCCTAAAAATCTGCCTAGAAAACGAGATAGAAGATAAAAAATTAAGAGCCGATATTTTAGATATTTTACACTTTACGACCTATTTGCTACTCTGTCACCGCGATAAAAAGGACATAAACAAGATAAAAACTTCAAAAAAGTCGAAGATAAATTCGGAGATTATTTTCAAACCATAAGACAAATCAGCAAAAATATTATAACAGAGTAGCGATAAAAGCGAAACTTTAGTTTTATTATTTATTTTTAATAGATATACAGCACTCCGTTATCGTGGTCAAATTTATCCTGCCGTCTTACGCTATCGCCTACAAATGTAATTGGATTATAAGCCTGCTTGAGCTTTGGCGTATTATGCTTCCAACCACAAGGAAGGTAGCCTAAATTTAATATTTTTAGCAAATTTGTATTGAAATCAATGCGGGAATTCGGGCAAATTTTACGTATGCCGTACTCTTGAAATGCGCGCAAAACAATCGGAAGCACAGAATAATCATAAGTTTCAGCCGGTAAGTCATGTGCCCGGATATCTTGGATCAGATGATCTTTCTTAACTGACAAAATCTCCCGAGCCGCACCTGCGAGCTCATCCGTCAGCGAGTACTGCCGTAAAATTTGATCACTAAAACAGCAAATTTCGGCAAAAATATCAAGATCGATATCGCTCCACTCGTTTGACTTTAGTAGCTTTGATAACTGCTTTAAAATTGCGATCATTTTCATCTTCAAAACGCTTACGCTCAAAATCTTCACGAGCAAAGG
>CALIWP010000096.1 GCA_938046705.1 uncultured Campylobacter sp.
AAAACCGTTGTTTTTATTGCCGTTTGGGCCGCGGTCATAGGTTTGGTTTAGGATGTATTTTACGTTGCCATATTTAGCGACGTAGCTTTGCGCAAGCTCGCGCGTGCCGTCGTTTGAGTTATCGTCGCTGATTATGATTTCTTTGTTTTCGTAGTCTTGAGCCAGCGCGCTTTTTAGGGCGGCTTCAAAAAGCTCTTTGCGGTTGTAGGTTGGGATTATTATGCTTACTTTTAGCATTTTAGCTCTTTATGTTTTGTGTGATAAAATCCATCCACTTTTGATAAATTTGATCGGTTTTAAAGGCATTTTTGCGCTCGTTGGCGTTTTTTACCAGCTCTAGTCTTAGCTCCTCGTTGCGCATCAAAAGTTCGATTTTACTTCCGAGCGCTTTTACGTCGTCTATCGGTACTAAAAATCCGTCCTTGCCGTCCTCGATGAGCTCTTTTGCGCCGCTTGTAGCAGTCGCCACCCTAGCGCAGTTAAAAAATACGCTCTCGATTAAAACGTTTGGTAAGCCTTCGGTTTTAGAGCTTGAGACTAAAATTTTAGACCTTTCGTAAAGCGAAGCTACGTCGCTCGTTTGCCCTATAAATTCGGCATTTAGATGCAGTTGTTCGTGCGCGATGAGCTCTAGCCTTTGCCTTTCCTCGCCAGCGCCTGCTATCACAATTTTCCACTCTTTTAAAAGCTCTTTATCGACTAAACTCATAGCTTTTAAAAATACGTCGCAACCTTTAAGCGAGATGAGACGACCGACGAAAAGGATGATATTTTCCTTCGGCAAGCCCTGTTTTTTGGCTTCAAACATCGGATTATACATCACGGTTTTATTTTTTACGAAGCTATAGTATTCGTAGTCCTCTTTTGTAAGCACCGTTAGGCCGCTAGCTAGCGGATAGAGCAAACGGCGCAAAAACAGCCAGCCGCGCCCTTTGAAAAAATCGGCGCTTGAATGCTCGCTGATAAAAAGCGGTTTGTTTATAAATAAATTCGACAAAATCACGTTGATATTGGTGCTATCCATCGAAGAGATAACGACGTCAAAACCGCCGTTTTTGATCAAATTTCGCTGATAAAAAAACTTTTTCACGCGCCTGATTAAATTTGCGAAAAATCCCTTTTTTACCATCGGAAAAGGCAGATCGATCAGCTTTATCCTCTCGTCTAGCTCGTAAAACGGCGGTTTGGTGTCAAATTTTAAAAGCGTTACGTCGTGAAATTTCGCAAAATAGCTCGCTAGCAAGCTCATCACGCGCTCAGCGCCGCCTGCTTGCAGGGTCGAAATTATAAATAAAACCTTCATTCTCTCTCCAAATTTTAATCGGTGCGCGAAAATTTAATAAATCTTCAAAATTATTGATTTTATAAATTTTGAGCTTTATAATCGCTTAGTTTCTTATCTTTTAAATATCCGCTCATAGCCTAAAATTGCCGCTTCAAAGCGCGTTACGGCGACATATTTTAAGCTATTTAGGCGAGCTAGCGGGGAGACCTTTGCCTGCGCTCTTTGCACTCGCTCGGCTTGGATATTTGAGTCTGTTAGATCGGTCGGATGCGCGAAGATATCGCTAAAATACATCTTTAAGCCGTTTCGCAAAAGCAAAATCCGCCAAAAATCAGCCACGCAAAGCGCCTTTTTGTGCGTTTGTAAAACCGTTTCCGCCGCGCGCCTATCAAGCACGTAAGCAGCGGCTCGGTAAATCGTGCCGTAAGAGCGCTTTGAGACTAGCCAAAAATCATCCTCCAGCTTTTTACCAAATGCGCTAAATCGCCCCTCTAGCCCGTCCTGCGCGCCGCAAATGAGCACCGAGCCCTCGTCCATCTTTGCAGCCGTTTCAAACGCCTTTTTCACGCCGTCCTCGTCTCCGATAACGTCGTCTTCTAAAATGAGCGCAAATTTGGCGTCGCTTTTTAAAAACTCCTCGTAAGCGCGCACGTGAGAGAGCGAGCAGCCGACCTCGGACGGGCTTAGCAGCCTGTCGTAAGCCTCAAGGCTAGCCAGCGCGTATCCGTAGTACTCCTTTGCGCTCATAGCTCTGCCGTCAGTCGCCTCGACGAGTTTAAATTCGCCGTAGTTTTTAAACCGCTCTTTTAACTTTTCACGCCGCGCCTCATCGCTTTTTAACGAAATAACGAATACTAAATTTTTCATCTTTTAAACTTCGATTTGATTTTATTGATCAGGGCTCGTTGCTCTCTTTTGTCAAATATCAAAAACAAGCTCGCGGCGTAACCGAGCACAAGCAAAACCGCCGAATACGCGGCAAATTCGCTCCAACTTGAAATTTGCACGAAATTTCGCAGCCAAAAAAACAGCCCGCAAACTGCCGCGAAAACGGCTAAATTTTTAAAATAAACGCCGTAAAAAGTCGTAAGCGGTAGGCTCAAATTTAAGGCGGCATTTATGAGATCAAATCCCAAAATGCGCACCGAATAAAGCGCGGCGCCGATAGCAACCATACCGTAGATGCCGTAGTCCGTAAATTTAAGCACGGCAATCTGCGCCAAAATCGTGCCAGCACCCAAAATAGTGTTTGCTATCGCGGGGCGTTTTAGTTTATTGGTCGCGCTGTCGAGATTAAAAAGCGAAAAAACGTAGCTGATAAATATAATCGGCACTAGAGTTATCATCGAGAGATTATAGATTAGACTTATCTCGTCCGCGCTTTTAAACGGCAACCAAAGCGTGTAAAATTCGCGCCCAAACGCCACGAAAATAGCCGCGGGCACACTCATGACAAAAGCCGTAACTCGCATCGAAAATTTAGCCTCCACAACAAGCGCGGTCAAATTTGACTTAGAGTAGTGCTCGACGAATTTTGGCGCAAATATCGCGCTAAGCTGCGCCACAAAGCTCTCCAAAATGATCGGAGCCGCCTTTGAAACGGCTAAAATTCCCGTCGCGTTCGCGCTTAAAAATATGTTGCAGATAAATAGATCCATACCGCTCATAAGCACTCGGTTTAGGGCGTTAAAGCTATTATAGACGCCTGATTTTAGCAGCTCTTTTATCCGCGTAAAGTCAAATTCGCGCGGGTTAAATTTAAGCTCTGGCGTGATGCGGCGCGAAACCCAAACGCTCGTAAAAAAAACAAAGAGCGACGCGACTAGAGCGGAGATCGCGATATAGGCGATCATCGGTCTGAAAAAATAAAAAAGCGCGACGATGAGAGCGGCCAAAATAGCGCTAGACGCGGCGTTGCGAACGGAGATGATGTAGAGCTTGTTTTTGATAAACATCGAGACGCTGATGACGCCGTTAAAAAGCCCGACGCAAAAATTTATAAAATAAAACGCGAAAGTAAGCCGCGCGTCGCCTAGCAGCGCGTCGCTCACGTTTAGCACGCTTTGTAAATTTAAGATAAAAATGCCCGCACCCAGCAAAATAAGAACGCAAAAAAAGATATTTACGACCAGAACCGACGAGTAGTAGGCGTTTGCCGCGTGGGTATCGTCCCTGTGCCACTCGTACGCGACGAAGCGACCGCTAACGGAGTTTATCGCCGCGGTCACGACTAGGGCGTAAGCCACGATAGCGTTTGACAGCCCGACAAAGCCGTAGGCTTCGTTGCCTAGGCTCTTTAGGATGTAGGGCGTGAGGAAAAAATTTATCCCCATCGAGACGATAAAAACGACGATGGAGCTGATCAAATTTACGAGCATTACAGCCTTGCATCGGCGTTTTCGTAGACGTTTTTAATATCGTAAACGAGAGCTTTGCTAAATTTTAACCCTTTAAATTTATCGTGAGCGACGGCGATTACGACGCAGTCGTAGTCCGCCTCGTCAAAGCTTTTTAGCGGCACGATACCGTATTCGCGCTTTACCTCGGCCTCGTCCGCCCACGGATCGTAGACGTCCACGCGGCAACCAAAATCCTTAAGCTCCTCGATCACGTCTATCACGCGCGAGTTGCGGATATCCGGGCAGTTTTCCTTAAACGTAAGCCCAAGCACCAAAACGCGAGCCGAATTTATCAAAACGCCCCTTTTTATCATCAGTTTTACGACCTGATCTGCGGCGTATTTGCCCATATTGTCGTTGATGCGGCGTCCGGCTAGGATCATCTCGGGATGAAAGCCAAGTTCCTGCGCCTTATGAGTGAGGTAATAAGGATCCACGCCGATGCAGTGGCCACCCACTAGCCCGGGACGGAAA
>CALIWP010000097.1 GCA_938046705.1 uncultured Campylobacter sp.
GCCCACTCGCTTTGTAAAATTCCTAGAAAATTGGCCATCTGATACAGCGCCTCTCTAAAGTGCTTTGGCGCCTTGCTCTCGACCCTGCCGCGCACGCCGTTAAAGCCCTCGTTTAAAAGCGCTCTTAGACTCCAGCCCGCGCAGTAGCCCGTGAGGCAGTCAAGATCGTGGATGTGATAGTCGCCGTTTCGGTGTGCGAGGCCCTCTTCTTTGCTATACACCTTATCCAGCCAGTAGTTGGCGATGACCTTGCCCGCGGTGTTGTTAATGAGGCCGGCGTTTGAGTAGCTGGTGTTTGAGTTTGCCAGGATGCGCCAGTCGGTGCCGTTGATGTACTCGCTGATGGTTTGGGTGGAGTTGATGTAGGTTGTGTCTTTGTTTAGTCCTAAAATTTGCTCGCGCTGAAGCTTGTGCGTGTGGCGGTAGAGCATAAAGCTCTTCATCACGTCGAAGTGTCCCGCGTTAAAAAGCGCCTTTTCGATGTAGTCTTGCACGTCCTCGACGCTCAAAACTTCGCTGTCAAACACGTGCCCCATCACGTCTAAAAAGACCTTGTCATCGTACTCTTTAGACTCGCTCTCAAAGGCTTTTTTGATCGCGTCTTGGATTTTATACGGGAGATATTCTTGCTTCGTGCCGTCGCGTTTTAGGATAAATTTCATTTCATTCCTTACGTTAAATTTTGATGATAAATTTGACGAAAGTATAGGCAAAGTTGGCTTAAAATTTAGTGACCGAAATTTGCTCTCCGGGCATTTTAAAAATGTCATTTTTAAGTTTAAAATCACTTTTAAATCGCGTATATTTGGGCATTTTATAGAGGGCTATTAAAATTTAATACAAAGCCATTTTTGATAAGAGATATTAAATTTGAGCAAATTTAAAATAAAGATAAAAAACAAGCGAAAGTTCAAATTTGACGAGATTTTGCGGGAGTTAAATTTGATAAATTTGAGCAGGAGAGAGCCCCGCCGTAAAATTCGGCGGGAAAGTTTTTATTCGTCGTATCTTAAGAAAATATCCTCGCCGCCTTTTGCAAGGTTTAGGATACCTTCGCCGCGTTTAAACGTTATCTCTGTACCGATATCGTCGTTCGCTAGTCTTACGCCGCTTGCTGTGACTGCGTTTTTAAGGTTGATTTTGTGACCTTTGCTGTCTTCTAGTAGGGCTGTGTTAAATTTATCGGTAGAGCTTAGTCTAACGACGTATTTCGGGTCGTTTACGCCCGTAAATTTAATAACTTCAGCTTCTGATTTGGTGATTTGTGCTTTGTTTGCGCTCTCGCTTTTGTGCGCGTGGCAACCGCTAAGCATAGCAACTGCAGCAAAAGCCGCCAAAGATGAAACTAAAAACTTCTTCATTTTCGTCCTTTTTTGTGAAATGAGACTCGAATATTACTTCAAAATAGTTTATATAAAGTAAACTTAGCCAAGAAGGAGTCGTTGCTCAAGGCTAAATTTACTCGCGGGCTTACGCTTATTTAAAAAATAAGCCGGTGCAAATTTATCGCCACTCTTAAAAAACTCGCGAAACCGGCGAATTTTTGGCATTAATGGCAGCCGCAACCGCAGCAAGATTTAGCACCGCCGTGAAGCTCGGAAACGTAAAATTTAACCGAATTTAGCCCCTCTTTTAACGCCCATTCGTAAGCGCTTGAGACGAAATCCCAGTTGATGTTTTCAAACAACTTCTCTAAATACGCAGGGCGCGCATTTCTGTGATCTACGTAGTATGCGTGCTCCCAAACGTCAGCGACTAAAAGCGGCACAAGACCGTCCGTTACCGGAGTTTGCGCGTTGCTAGTTTGTACGATTTGTAGTTTATCCTCTTTTGGGTTGTAAACCAGCCACGCCCAGCCTGAGCCAAAAAGCGTAGTCGCAGCTTTTAAAAACTCCTCTTTAAAATTTGGAATATCTTTTTCTAGGCGAGCTTTTAGCTCGTCGCTCATTTGGCTTTTTTTCGCGATGCAATCCCAGTAAAAGTCGTGGTTATAGACCTGAGCCGCGTTGTTAAACAGGCCGCCTGAGCTTTTTACTAATATATCAAAGAGGCTAGCACCCTCAAACTCCGTACCTTTTATCAAATTATTTAGGTTATTGATATAGGTTTGGTGGTGCTTGCCGTGGTGGTAGCTACAGGTTTCCTCGCTTACGACGGCGTTTGCTTTCGGATCGAAAGGCAGTTTTCTAAGTTCAAACATAATTTTTCCTTTGTAATAAAATTTATCCGTATTATAGCAATAAAAAAGTAATTAATTTATTAACGCGCAAACAAATCCGCCGATGCTTCCGTTTTATCAAATTTTATTCGTTTCGCCGTGCGAAAAGGTCAAATTTGATAAAAACAGTGTGTATTTTCGTAACATTTGGTCTTTTTAGCGTTATATTTTACTTTGGCGTGCTCTCAAATTTGACGGTCAAATTTGAGATAGTGTTACATATTTACACATAAATTTGAAATTTATTGCAAAAAGTCGAAACATTTTAACGCAGCCGCTTTTTTATGAATTATAATTGCACCTAGCTGAATTAGCTAATCTTTTACAAAAGGATCACAGATGAAAATTAAGTTACTTTCCGCACTGCTTCTTTCTTGCGCGCTTGCGGGCAGCGCGTTTGCCGCAGGCAAAACATACACGATCAAATTTGCCCACGTCGTGGCCGCCTCTACGCCAAAAGGCAAGGCTGCGGACTTTTTTGCCAAACGAGTCGGCGAGCTTAGCGGCGGAGCGATCAAAGTCGAGGTATATCCTGCCGCATCGCTGATGGACGATGATAGGGTTTTTGGAGCTCTAAAGCTGGGTAACGTACAGATGGCTGCGCCTAGTTTTTCTAAATTTACGCCGATAGTGCCGCAGTTTCAGCTTTTTGACCTGCCGTTTATCTTTAGAGATAACGCCCATCTTTACGCTGTTCAAGACGGCGAAGTCGGACAAGCTCTAAAAGATATGATCGCTAAAAAAGG
The DNA here is from genome assembly GCA_938046705.1 of uncultured Campylobacter sp. The sequence goes on from CALIWP010000097.1 coordinate 2,965, forward strand.
CTTCATCGCGCTTGATTTTTGGGATGCTGGATTTAAGCACTTTAGCTCGAGCAAAAAGCCTATCGTAGAGCCTGCGGACGCTAAGGGACAAAAATTCCGCATCCAAAGCTCAAAAGTGCTTGAAGAGCAGATCAAAGTCGTCGGCGGCAACCCGCAAGTATTGCCGTTTTCAGAGGTTTATCCGGCCCTTCAACAAGGCGTAGTCGATGCGACCGAAAACCCGCTGTCAAACTTCTATAACTCCAAATTTTACGAGGCGCAAAGCTCTTTAACGCTATCAGGCCACGGATATTTGGGATATTTAGTCGTTATGAGCGAGAAATTTTGGAAAGGCTTGCCTGATGATATGAAGGCTCACGTAACGCAAGCTCTAAAAGAGGCTACGACTTATGAGCGCGAAGAGACGGCTAAAGAAGAAGAGCATATTTTAAGCGAACTTAAAAAATTTGCCGGCGAAAGCAAAAAGCTTGAGATCATCGAGCTAAATGCCGATCAAAAGGGCAAATGGGCAGAGGCTATGAAGCCGATTTATCCGAACTTCTACAACGTGATAGGTCAAGATTTGATAGAAAAAACGATAAATACGAAGTAGGATTTTATGGGTAAATTTTTTGAGATTTTAGATGTCGGCATCGCCTCGGTAAACAAAACCGTAGCGGTGCTAGGCATCGCCGCAGGCACGCTGCTAGCCTTTGTTAACGTCGTGATGAGGTATTGCTTTAACACTGGCTGGTCGTGGGCCGGCGAGCTAACTAACTACCTTTTTATCTGGTCGGCGTTTTTTGCCGCCGCTTACGGCTTTAGAAAAGGCATACATATCTCGGTTACGATTTTGATCGAGAGATTTCCCGCTCCTATCGCCAAGGCCTACCTCATCTTCGCAAATATCCTAACGACGGTGTTTTTGATGTTCGTCGTGGTTTATAGCGTGCAGTATCTACAGGTGATGATCGAGCTTGATTTCATGAGCGTAGATCTAGGCGTGCCGCAGTGGGTGCCGATGCTGGTACTTCCGATAGCGTTTTTGGGTGCCAGCTACCGCGCCGGCGAGAAAATTTACCAGATCGCTATGACGCCTTCAGATAAAGTCATCATAAACAACGAAGCCGAGATGATACGCGACTCGGTCAAGAAAAGCTAAGGAGAGCCTATGACCATCGCATTTTTGTTTATCTCGCTGTTTGGCCTCATGCTTATAGGCGTTCCCGTCGCCGTTTCGCTTGGAGCTAGTACGGTTATCACGATGCTTTTTTTCACGGATCTTGACGTCGCGACGATACCTCAGCTCATCTTTGACGGTATCAATAAATTTGCCCTCATGGCGATCCCGATGTTTATCCTGGCAGGAAATTTACTGAGCAAGGGCGGCTCTGCTAGACGCATTATAGATTTTGCTAAATCCATGGTCGGACATTTGCCAGGCGGCCTGCCGATGAGCGCGATATTTGCGTGCGTTATATTTGCCGCGGTTTCAGGCAGCTCGCCCGCTACGGTCGTAGCGATAGGCTCGATCACGTTTGTCGCGATCAAAGAAGCGGGTTATCCGAAAGAGTACGCCGTGGGCGGCATCACAACCGCGGGCTCTCTAGGCATCCTCATCCCGCCTTCCGTCGTTATGATCGTTTACGGCGTTACGGCCGAGGTCAGTATCGCGCAGCTATTTATGGCGGGCGTGGTGCCTGGACTGATGCTAGGCGGTATGATGATAGCGCAGACTTATATCGGAGCAAAAAGGCTTGGATTTAAAGCTACTACGCCCGAGCCTTGGAGCGAGCGAATAAAAAAATTCTTCAGAGCATTTTGGGCGCTGCTAATCGTAGTAGTCGTTATCGGCGGTATCTACGGCGGTATCTTCACCCCGACCGAGGCTGCGGCGGCGAGCGCGATATATGCGCTGATTATTTCGCTATTTGTTTATAAAGATATCAAATTTAAAGACCTGTGGGACATCTGCCTAGAGTCTGCTATCACGACGGCGATGATATTTTTCATCATCGCAAACGCGGTCGTGTTCGCATACCTGCTAACTAGCGAAAACATCCCGCAAACGATAGCTGATAGCATCCTAGCCGCAAATATCGGCAAAATAGGCTTTTTAATCATCGTAAACATCCTGCTTTTCATCATGGGACAGTTTATGGAGCCTTCATCGGTCGTTATGATCATGGTGCCGCTACTGCTACCGATCGCAACCGCGCTAGGCGTGGATCCGGTACACTTCGGTATCCTGCTAATTGTGAATATGGAAATCGGCATGATCACGCCGCCTGTGGGCTTAAATTTATTCGTCGCCAGCGGTCTAACCGGCATGAATCTAAAAGACGTCATCGTCGCGTGCTTGCCATGGACTTTGACGCTATTTGTCGGACTTGTTTTGGTGACATACATCCCGGAAATCTCGCTTTGGCTACCGAGGCTGATGTACGGAGGCTGATTTAAATTTGCAAATTTACGGCGCCGCACGGGTCTATAGGGCTCGGCGGTCGGTCCGTAAATTATGCACTCCTTTAGTTGCCTGGATTCGTTCAGGCTTAATTTCTTGATGTTTTTATGGTTACGGCC
>CALIWP010000098.1 GCA_938046705.1 uncultured Campylobacter sp.
AGCATTAGATAAAATCAGCACCTATTTTTTATGAAAGGAAAACGATGTTAGAAGGTATCGTTAGAGAGAGTATCGGTAAAAAGGCGTCAAAAGCCTTGAGAAGAGATGGTTATCTAATCGCCAACATTTACGGCAAGGGATTAGAGAACGTGCAGGCCGCTTTTAAAATCAATGATTTTATAAAAGAGGTTCGCAAAAAAGAGAGCCTTGCGTTTGACGTAAAAGTGGGCGGAAAAACCTTGAAAGTCGTAGTAGTCGAATACCAAAAAGACCCTGTGACAAACGCGCTACAACACGTTGATTTAAAGGTTGCGCTTCCAGGCGTCGTCTCAAAATATATGATCCCGGTTAAACCTTACGGAACTCCGGTCGGTCTAAAAAATAAAGGCGTTTTGATCATCTCAAAAAGGCGCTTAGCCGTAAAATGCACGGCTGAAAATTTGCCGAATTCATTCGACATAGACGTTAGCGGTCTTGATATAGACAACACCGTCCTGGTACGCGATATAGCCGTTCCTGCGGGCATCACTATGCTCGATGCTGACCGCGTAGCGGTTCTGGGCGTAATAAAAGCTAAATAAGGCTAGCCTTGATACTCATAGTTGGACTGGGAAACCCCGGTCCCGAGTACTCCAAAACAAGACACAACGTCGGCTTTATACTGATAGATAGACTCAAAAACTCAAATTTTACAGACGTAAGCTCGGTCAAATTTCAGGGCGAGCTGTTTAAATTCCAAAATTTACTTTTTCTAAAACCAACGACTTTTATGAACCTAAGCGGACGAAGCGTGAAAGCCGTCGCAGATTTTTACAAGCCTGAGCGTATTATCGTGATTCACGATGACCTTGATCTAAATTTCGGCGTCGTTAAATTTAAAAAGGGCGGCGGAAACGGCGGACACAACGGCCTAAAGTCAATCGATGCGTTAATGGGAGCAGACTACGAGCGCGTACGTATCGGTATCGGCAGAAGCGCACACAAAGGCGAAAGCGCGGTAACCGGCCACGTGCTTGGCGAATTTAACGCAGAGGAAAAAGAGGGGCTGGAAAAAATTTTAGACTACTGTGAAAACGCCCTAAATGAGCTAATAAAAACCGACATCGACGCCGTTTCGCAAAAATTCTCAACCAAAAAAGGGATTTTGTGGTAGGAGTAAATTTGGCATTCGCGACTTTTGCGGTTTCTCAAATTTGGCGGTTTTTAAAAGTGCTCAAAAATCAGTTAAATTTAGAATCCAAATTTAAAACCTTGCTCTTAATTTTCTTTACCGCAAATTTTATAAGTTTGCTTAAAAATTTTACTAGCAAATTTATAAAATTTACGAACAATGCTATTTTTTTGCGGGCTTGTCTTTTGTCTAGAGTCTTATGTTTATTAAATTTCGCGCGAAAAACAAAGCTGTTTAAATTTAGTGCTTTTGAGAGCTTCGATCTTGTCCGATGCCCCGCGTACGCAAAATTTGATTTAAAAGGCCATAAATGAACCTTTACGCGCGTTACGTCGGCTGGCTTTATTTTAAATATTTCGTGATTATATTCGTCGCGCTCACGCTTTTTTACGTCGGCATCGACATCCTAACTAACCTAAAAGATATGCCCGCAAGCGCGAACCTAAAGCTGCTTTATTTTGGCCTTACCTCGCTTACGGCGGTAAACTACGTCCTGCCGCTCGCGCTCATTTTTGCGCTCATAACGAGCAAATTTAGCATGATCCGCAGTAACGAACTCGTGAGCTTTTATGCGCTGGGTATCGATAAAAATCGCCTGATAAAGCCGCCTTTTTACATTGCGCTTGCCATCACGCTCATTTACGTCGGGCTAAATTTCACGCCATTTGCCTACGCTTACGAGTATGGGCGAAATATCGTGAAGCTCTCGAATTTATCGCGCACGAGCTCGGATATTTTCTTAAAATTCGAGGGTAAATTTGTCTACATGGATAGCCTAAATCCTATTAGCGGCGAGGCTAAAGACGTGCGGATATTTGATATAAACGGCAGCAATCTGCGTAGTGCGACCTTCGGCGAAAGCGGGAGATTTGTGGATGATGCGTGGCTTTTAGAGAACGCTAAAATCGTAAATTTGCCGCAAAATATTAAGCTCGGCGAAAAAGGACTCGATATCAAAACGCCAAGCGAGCTAAAAACGCTTGAAAATTTTAAACCAAAAACTATAGAAAGCGCGTCGGCGGAGAGCTCGGCGATCACGATTCCCGATGCGGTGGATTACATTTTGGCGTTTAAGGACGAGGGTGTCGGGCTAAATTCGACCAAAACTACGCTTTATAACCTCGCTTTTGCGCCTTTTTTTGCGCCGTTTATGGTGCTCATCATTTACTATTTCTTGCCGGTTACCGGACGATTTTTTAATCTCGCCTTAAAAAGCTTTATCTTCACGATCGCCTCGCTTTGCGTCTGGGGCGCGCTTTTTGTTATGATGAGGTTTGCTAGAAACGGCGTCGTCTCGCCCGAAGTCGGCGTGCTTTTACCTATTATTTTACTCGGTGCTTACGCTTTTTATCTGCGTTTTGGGAGTCGTTAAGAGAGATTTAGGCAAAATTTCTGTAAAATCTAACTATTTTTAAACAAGGTCGGTTATGGATTTTACGAATTTAGCACAAAAATACGGCACCCCTCTTTACGTTTACGATTTTGACTACATGGCGCACCGCTACGAAGCGCTAAAAAAAGCGTTTCACGCTAGAAAATCTCTCGTATGCTACGCCGTTAAGGCAAACTCAAATTTAAGCGTTTTGAAATTTTTAGCCGGGCTTGGAGCCGGGTTTGACTGCGTGAGCGTGGGCGAAGTTAGGCGCGCGCTGCTAGCGGGAGCTAAAAGCTATCAGATCATCTTAAGCGGCGTGGGCAAGCGCGACGACGAGCTTAAATTTGCGCTGGAAAATGAAATCTTGATGATAAATTTAGAAAGCGAAGCCGAGATGAACCGCCTGGAGGATATCGCAAAGCAGCTGGGCAAGCCCGCTCGCATCAGCATCCGCGTAAATCCAGACATCGACGCCAAGACGCACCCCTACATCTCGACCGGACTAAATGAAAATAAATTCGGCGTAGATCTGCAAACGGCCAAAAAAATGTATCTGCACGCTAAAAACTCGCCGCATCTCGAGCCAGTAGGCATCCACAGCCACATCGGCTCTCAGATAACCGATATCAAGCCCGTTATCGAAGCGGCAAAGATCGTGGCAAATTTGACTAGAGAGCTAAAAGCTGCGCAAATCGACATCAAATTTTTTGACGTCGGCGGCGGTATGGGCATCGTTTACGGCGATGAGAGCGAACCTGATCTATACGAATACGCGCAGGGCATTTTAGCAAATTTAAGCGGCCTGGACGTCACGGTAGTCTGCGAGCCTGGACGCTTTATCGTCGGCAACGCAGGATATTTTCTAACTAGCGTGCTTTACGAGAAATTTAATAAAAACAAGCGCTTTATCGTCGTGGACGGCGCGATGAACGACCTTATCAGACCGAGCCTTTATCAAGCTAGGCATAAAATTTTCGCTCTTAGCGGCGGCAAGACTCTTTGCGAGTGCAAGACTGAGCAGCTTCGGGAGCTCAAATTTAGCTCTTGCGACGTAGTCGGGCCGATCTGCGAGAGCGGCGATTTTTTAGCAAAAGACCGAAATTTACCGCCATTAAACCCGGGCGATCTAGTCGTCGTCAAATCAGCCGGTGCATACGGTTTTGCGATGAGTAGCAACTACAACACTCGCGGACGCGCCGCGGAGGTCGCGGTAAAGGGCGGCGAGGACTTTTTGATAAGGCGCCGCGAGAGTTTTGAGGACGTAGTGGCGCTGGAGCGAGAATTTTTAGGCTAAGGAGCGAAAATGCAAAACATAAACGACCTTAGAAGCGAGATAGATAAGATCGACGACGAGGTGCTAAAGCGCCTAAACGAACGTATGAATTTCGTGCGAAAGATCGGCGAGCTAAAGCAAACCAGCGGTAGCGCTATCTACCGCCCCGAGCGCGAAAGAGCGATCCTAAACCGCCTCGAGGGGCAAGAATCCGCATTTTTAAATAAAGCCGCGATCGAGGCGATTTATCTTGAGATTTTTGCCGTCAGTAGAAACCTCGAGATGCCTGAAAAAGTCGCCTATCTAGGGCCTGAGGGCACCTACACGCACCAAGCCGCCGAGAGTCGTTTCGGCGCGATGAGCGCGTATCTGCCGCTAGCTAGCATCGAGGCGGTTTTTACGAAACTAAAGCACAAAGAGGCCAAATACGGCGTCGTACCGATAGAAAATAATACAGAAGGCGCGGTAGGCGCCACGCTAGACTGCCTCGGGCGGTTTGATAGCGTCAAGGTCGTGGCTGAAATTTACATGGATATCCACCATATTTTTGCGAGCAAGTGCGAAAATTTAAAGGACATCAAGCGCATCTACTCGCACCCGCAAGGCTACAATCAGTGCCGCAAATTTTTAGACGATCACATGCTTTCAGCCGTCGAGTTTATCCCGGCAAAATCAACCGCGCAGGCCGCGCAGCTAGCTAGCAGCGAGCCAAATTCAGCCGCCATCTGTTCTAAGATCGCCGCCAAGCTTTACGGCGTGCCGATCTTGTTTGAGACGATCGAGGATAACGCCGCAAACCGCACGAGATTTTTTATATTAAGCGATTTTAAAAACGAGCGCGCGCAAAGAAATAAAACGTCTATCTTAGCAAAGACCGAGCACCGTCCGGGCGGGCTAGTGGAGCTACTTTTGGCATTTAGAGACGAGGGTATAAATATAACCAAACTAGAGAGTCGCCCGATAAAACAGCGCGAATTTAAGGCGAATTTTTATATAGATTTCGAGGGGCACATCGACGACGACAACGTCCAAAAAGCGATACAAAAAGCGATAAGTTACGGCCACGAGATCGCGTGGCTAGGAAGCTACGTCGCGTGGGAGGAGTGAGATGAAATTTAACGAAAATTTGGCAAATTTAGTAAGCTACGAAGCGGGCAAACCTATCGAGCTTGTCGTACGCGAATACGGCATCGACGCAAAAGACGTCATCAAGCTAGCCAGCAATGAAAACCCATACGGTACGAGCCCTGCGGTAGTAAAAGCAGTCGGCGAGATAGTAAATAAAATGCACCTCTACCCCGACGACAGCTACTTTGAGCTAAAGGCTGCGCTAGCTAGTAATTTTGGCGTTAGCGCAAAATCTATCGTAATAGGCTCCGGAAGCGATCAGATAATAGAATTTGCCGTGCACGCAAAAGCAAACGCAAACAAGGGAATTTTGATTGCAGGCATAACATTTGCTATGTATGAAATTTACGCCAAAGCAGCGGGTGCAAAGGTTTTTAAAACTGATAGTAAAGAGCACGATCTAGACGAGTTTTTGCAAATTTACAAGGCTAAAAAAGACGAGATCGGAGTAGTATTTTTGTGCGTACCGAATAATCCGCTAGGAGGCTGCCTGGATGCTGAAGAAATTTATAAATTTTTAGAGCAGATTGACGCCGATACGCTCGTGGTTATCGACGGCGCGTATCAGGAGTTTGCTAAATTTAAAGACACGAAAAAAGAGATAAAACCGCGTGAACTCATAGCTAAATTTCCAAACGCGATATATCTGGGCACGTTTTCTAAAGCTTACGGCCTTGGCGGTATGCGTGTGGGATACGGCATCGGCGAGCAAAGCGTGATGAACGAGCTGGGAAAACTAAGGGCGCCGTTTAACATAACGACGCTTAGCTTAAAAGCGGCCATAGAGGCGCTAAAAGACGAAGAATTTGTAAAAATGACGCTTGAAACAAATTTTGAAGAGATGAAAAAATATGAAGATTTTGCCGATCTTCACGGCGTAAAGCATCTACTAAGCTTTACGAATTTTATCGTTTTTGAGTTTGAGCGTCAAAACGCGAGCGAGCTTGCTCAAAATCTGTTAAAAAAAGGTATAATTTTACGTGACCTAAAAGGTTACGGATTAAACGCGATTCGCATAACTATCGGGCAACCAAATCAAAACGACGTAGTTTTAAAACAAATCGAGGGAAATTTAAAGTAAATGGATTTCAAAACCGCAATTCAACAAATCGGACAGGTCTATCACAACCTCTCATTAAGACAGCGCCTAGTCGCCGCGGGCTCGGTCGTGCTCGTGGTCGGTTTTTTAGTGTTTTTGAGCATTCACAAAAGCTCAAACGAAAACTACGACGGCTATAGCGTACTTTTTGAAAACACCTCAGCTGCGGACTCTGCGCTGATAATCCAGCAGCTTGAAAAAGATAAGGTAAAGTATAAAATTTTAAACGAGGGCACGATTTTGGTGCCAAACTCGGACGTTTACCGCGAGAGGATCTCGATCGCGTCGCTTGGGATTTTAAAGGACGGTAAGGTCGGATTTGAGATTTTCGATAAGCAAGAATTCGGCGCAACTGATGCCGAGCAAAAGGTTAAATTTCAGCGCGCGCTCGAGGGCGAGCTAGCTCGCACGATCGAAAGTCTAGCGCCGATAAATAAAGCCATCGTGCGTATCGCGATACCGAAAGAAACGATTTTTACCGAGCGAGCCACGCCGCCAAGTGCCTCTATCGTGTTAAATTTGAAAGACGGACAGAGCTTAAATTTAAAACAAATTACCGGCATTAAAAATTTAGTCGCTGCAGCGGTGGCAAATTTAAAACCAGAGCAAGTCAAAATCGTGAGCCAGGACGGAGTACCGCTTGGCGAGGAGGACGGCGAATACGATAGCGATCAGATTACGCAACAAATCCGCTATAAACGCGACGCCGAGCACAATCTCGAAGAAAAAATCATAAACGTCCTATCGCCTATCGTGGGCGGCTCGGATAAGGTCGTAGCCAAAGTAACGATAGACTTTGACTTTGCTAGAAAAGATAGCCAAAGCGAGACCTTTGATCCAAACTCTGTAGCTAGAAGCGAACAAAATGTCGAAGAAAAACGCCAAGGCAGCAAAGAAGCCGAAGTACAAGGCGTGCCTGGGGCCGTGAGCAATATCGGTCCGGTCGAAGGCCTGCAAGACGGTAAAATGAAAGAGCTGTATTCAAAAAGCTCATCTACGACAAACTATGAAATCTCAAAAAAAGTCGAGCGCGTCAAGGATCAGTTTGCTAAGATAAACCGCCTAAGCGCCGCTGTCGTCGTGGATGGAAAATACGAAAATAAAAAAGACGAAAAAGGAAATCCAACTAGCGAAATAGCCTACGTACCGCTTGATAAAGAGCAGCTAGCACGTATAGACGCTCTTATTCGCCAGTCTATCGGCTTTGATCCAAACAGAGGTGACGAGGTTACTGTTAGTAACTTTGAGTTCCAGCGTCAAGACGGACAGACGCCGGCTAGCAAAGTTCAGTCCTTTTTCGAGCTTTACGTAGTGCCGTTTTTACCTATCTTAAAGTATCTTTTTGTAGCGATCTTACTATATGTATTCTACAAGAAAGTCATTACGCCGTTTATGACCAAAATGCTTGAGGATGTAAAAGAAGAAGAGATCGATCTATCCGAAAATGAGGTTCAGCTCGAGGATAGCGAAGATACGCTGGAGAAATTTCAAGCAGCTAGGAAAAAGGTTGAGGAGCAGCTGGGTATCGGAGATAACTTTAACGAGGACGACCTGCGCTACGATGTATTGCTAGAAAAGATGAAACTAGTCGTTCAAGATCGCAGCGAAGAGATAGCCGTATTGCTTCAAGATATGATAAAAAACGATTCTGACTTTAGCAACCGTAAGGACTTTTAATGGCAATAAAGTTAAACGAACAACAAAAGATGATTTACGACGACCTTTCGATGCCCGAAAAGGTCGCTATTTTGCTTATTCAGCTAGGTGAGGATGTTACGACGCTACTGTTTTCGCATATGGAGGTTGACGTCATAACCGAAATTTCGCGCTATATAGCTACCGCAAAAAGCACGGATAAAAGCGTAGCTGCTGCGGTTTTAGAAGAATTTTACGCTCTCATGCAGTCAAATCAATATATGAGAAGCGGTGGCTTAGAGTATGCGAAAGAAATTTTATACCGCACCTTTGGTCCGGAAGCTGCGCAAAAGATACTTGATAAACTCGCAAAAAGCATGGAAAACACAAAGAGCTTCGGCTATCTTACTAAGGTTAAGCCTCAGCAGCTTGCGGACTTTATCGTTAACGAACACCCGCAGACTATCGCGCTTATTTTGGCGCATATGGATTCAACCAGCGCAGCCGAGACGCTTTCGTTTTTTAATAACGAGCTTAGAAGCGAGGTCGTCGTGAGAATGGCAAATTTGGGCGACATCAGCCCGTCTATAATCAAACGCGTTTCAACGGTGCTAGAAGGCAAACTAGAGAGCCTCACGTCCTACAAGGTCGAAGTCGGCGGACCAAGGGCCGTGGCAGAGGTGTTAAACCGCCTCGGTCAAAAAGCGTCAAAAGCTACGATCGAATATATCGAGGACGTCGACGACAAGCTCGCTACGACGATCAAAGAGCTTATGTTTACCTTTGAGGATATTAACACCCTCAATCAAGCAGCTATCCGCGAAATACTTAAAAACGTCGATAAAAAAGACCTTATGATTGCCCTAAAAGGTAGCGGCGACGCATTGAGAGATAAATTTCTCTCCAGTATGTCTCAGCGCGCCAGCGATTCGTTTAAAGAGGAGATGCAGTTTTTGGGAGCGGTGCGCGTAAAAGACGTCGAAGAGGCGCAGCGCCGCATAGTAGAGCAGGTTCAGGCCTTAGCGGAAAGCGGGGCGTTCCAAATAGGCGAAAGCGATGAGATGATAGAATGAAAAGTAGCGTAATAACAAATGAGCGCTCAAAAGAGCACTTCGTAGAAAACTATCGGTTTAAAATTTTAGGTCAGGAAAAAAGAAGCGAGGATACACGCTCGGCCTACGAAAGCGAATCCGGCCGTACGACCGAGCATAACGAGCGAGCCTTAAACGGCGAGCAAGAGAGCTCAAATTTAAACGACGCAAAAGAGCAAGGCGGGCATTTTAAGCCTGAGTCAAGCTTCATCGAGGAGCTTTTGAAGCGCACCGACGAGATGAGCGGCAGTATGATAAAGCTGCAAATGCAAATCGAAAACCAAGAAAACGAATTTGCTAAACGCCTAGAGAGCGAGATCCAGCGCGCTAAAGAAGACGGCATAAAGCAGGGCAGAGATGAGGCGGCGGCTAAATTTGACGAGGAGTTAAGAGCGCTTGAGAGTAGATATCTAGGATCTATAAATAAGCTAGAGGAGCAGGCGGCTAAATTTGAAAGCCTCATCGCATCTAGCGAAGCGCAGCTGTCCGCTACCGCAGTTGATATAGCCAAAGAGGTCGTGAAAAAAGAAATTTCGCTAAATTCGGCAAACATCGCCGCAGCTATCTGTAAGGAGCTTTTTAGCGAGATAAAAGACGCCAAAGAGGTGCAGGTCAAAGTAAATCCGAAAGATTACGAGTTTATCAAAGAAAATTTCTCCGGTCAAAACGTCAAAATCTCCGCCGACGAAGCCATCAGCGCGGGCGGAGCGATCGTGCTTAGCGACGCGGGCAACCTCGAGGGCACGATCGAAGCCAGACTAGAAAAAATCAAAAAGATAATAGGACAATGATAGACGTAAAATCTATGAATATGGAGGAGCTCGAAGCGCTTTGCGGGAAGCTCCGAGATAAAATTTTACAAACCGTCAGCGCAAACGGCGGGCATCTGAGCTCAAACATCGGCGCGGTCGAGCTTATCGTTGCGATGCATTATGTTTTCGACGCCGTAAAAGATCCGTTTATATTTGACGTCAGCCACCAAAGCTACGCGCACAAGCTAATCACCGGACGCTGGGATAAATTTGACACGCTTAGAAAATTTGGCGGTATCAGCGGCTACACCAAGCCTTCCGAAAGTAAATACGACTACTTTATCGCCGGACACAGCTCCACCTCTATCTCGCTTGCAGTCGGCGCTTCAAAGGCGATCAAGCTAAAGGGCGAGGATCGCATCCCCGTGGCCTTTATCGGCGACGGCTCAATGAGTGCGGGTATCGCGTATGAGGCGCTAAACGAGCTAGGCGATATCAAAAATCCCTGTGTCATCGTCCTAAACGACAACGAAATGAGCATCAGCAAGCCCATCGGCGCCTTTAGCAACTACCTGTCGCAGATGATGGCTGGGCCGCTGTATCAGAAGTTTAAAAGCCGCGTCGAGCGATTTTTGAGCTATATGCCAGACGGCGCCGCGTATATGGCGCGCAGGATGGAGGAGGGCATTAGGATATTTACGCCCGGGATGTTTTTTGAGGAGCTCGGGCTTGAGTATATCGGCCCCGTAAACGGTCACGACGTGAGGGCGCTTATCGAGGCTTTTAGCGTCGCAAAAGGGATGAAAAAGCCCGTCGTCGTGCACGCGCAGACGCTAAAAGGCAAGGGTTATGAAAAGGCCGAGGGGCATCTAGCCAGCTGGCACGGCGTGAGCCCGTTTGATTTACAAAGCGGCGAAGCTATCAAAAAATCAGCCGCCAAATCGGCCACCGCGCTCTTTGCGGAAAATTTGACCCAGCTAGCTAGCGAGCATAAAAATATCGTCGGAGTAACCGCCGCGATGCCTACGGGCACGGGCATAGACGCTTTGATGGAGAAGTTTCCCGATAGATTTTGGGACGTCGCGATCGCCGAGCAGCACGCTGTCGCCTCGATGGCAGCGATGGCGAAGGAAGGCTTTAAACCCTTTATCGCGATTTATTCGACCTTTTTGCAGCGGGCATTTGACCAGGTCGTGCACGACTGTGCGATCATGAACCTAAACGTCGTCTTTGCGATGGACCGCGCGGGCATAGTCGGCGAGGATGGCGAGACGCATCAGGGCGCATTTGACGTTAGTTATCTAAATTTGATCCCGAATTTGACGATTTTTGCGCCTCGTTGCGCCGATAGCTTTAGGCTCGCGATGCGCTACGCCTACGCTCACGAGGGGCCTTGCGCTTTTCGTTATCCGCGCGGAGCTTTTGCGCTGGCACAGGGCGAATTTGAGGCGCGAGAGCTAAGGCTCGGCAAAGGCGAAATCTTGGTCGAGGGCGGCGGCAAAGCAGCCTTTATCGCTTACGGTAACGCCGTGGGCAAGGCAAACGCCGCGCGCAAAATTTTACTAGAAAAAACTGACGGTAAATTTGATCCGAGCCTCGTTGATTTGGTGTTTGTTAAGCCGCTTGACGGCGAACTTTTGCAAGAGCTCGCGCGCAGGCATAAGATTTGGTACGTCTTTTCCGATACCGCAAAAAAGGGCGGCGTAGGCGAGATTTTGGCTGCGTTTTTGCAGGAGCGGCACATTTTTGACGTGCGCATCGTTAGCTTTGAGTTTGACGACGCGTTTATCCCGCACGGCGCTACGACCGATGTCGAAAGGGCTCTTGGTATCGATGCGGCAAGCATTTGCGAGAAAATTTTAGCCGAAACGGCGGATCAAATTTGAGCTGAAGCGTTTTCGCGCTTTAGTTTTACGAGTTTTCTCAAGAGTATTCGTGCGTAAAAGGCTCAAATTTGAGCTAAATTAGCCTTTTACGCTCGGTCTTTCCGCTTTTACTTTTAAATGACGCAGGCAAATTTACTTAAAATAAAAGATCAAATTTTAGCAGAAAGCACCAAACCCAAAAATCAAAATTTGACTTCAAACATCATGCCAAAATTTATAAAAAGTGCAAATTTAAAGCAAAAACTGACACAAATTTTAGTAAATAATAATTTATATTACCAACTATAAAGAAGTTTTAAATAAAATTTTTGTATATTTAGCAAAAAATATCAGGAAAAACTATGAACTATATGGAACTTCTCAAAAATCATGGCCTCAAAGCCACTCCACAGCGCCTCAGCGTGCTCAAAATCCTCGATCGCCACACGCACCCGACGATCGATGAGCTTTACGAGAACCTGGAGGACGTCCTCCGGGAAACCGAGGTTGCAGCGGAAAAGGTCGCCGAGGGCCGGGCGCGCTTCACGCTGCTGGATAAAATAACGCCGGACGGCAAGCTCCAGGTGCAGCAGGGCATCATCGGCGGCTGCGCGGGGGGAAATTACACGAACGTCGTAGAGGCCGCCCGCTGCCTCAAGGGAAGGTCCTGCGGTGACGACGAGTTCTGCCTCTCGCTCTACCCATCGTCCCAGCCGGTGTTCACGGACCTGGACAGGAAGGGCTTCCTTGCCAACCTGATGGACGCCGGTGCGGTGATCCGCACGGCCTTCTGCGGCCCCTGCTTCGGCGCGGGGGACACGCCGGCCAACAACGCGCTGTCCATACGGCACACGACGCGAAACTTCCCCAACCGCGAGGGCTCCAAGCCCGGTCAGGGGCAGATGGCGGCGGTGGCCCTGATGGACGCCCGCTCCATCGCCGCCACGGCGGCCA
>CALIWP010000099.1 GCA_938046705.1 uncultured Campylobacter sp.
AAAAGCTTCTTATCGTACTTGTACTGATTTTAACGGTTCTTGGTGCAGGTTATCTCGCACTCTACTCAAACAAATACGCCCCTAACGGTCAAGGTGCAAACGTCGCCGAGGGTCTAAAAAATTACGATTTTACCGGCAAGGGCACAAACGGCGCGGTGAGTCTAAAGAGCTTTGAGGGTAAAAATAAGATTATATACTTTGGCTACACCTCGTGTCCGGACGTCTGCCCCGCGACTTTAGGTATCTTAAGCGGCGTGTTAAACGAGCTTAAAAGAGACGATATCGTCGTGATTTTCGTCACCCTAGATCCGGAGCGCGACGAACCTAAAAACGTCGATGAGTACGCGAAGTATTTTTATCCAAATTCTTACGGTATAGTATTAGACGATCTACCTAAGGTTGCCAAAAGCTACGGCGTGAAGTATCAAAAGGTGCTGCTTGAAAAATCGGTCATGGAGTACTCCGTCGCTCATAGCTCCTCGCTATACGTACTAGATAAAAACGATAAATTCGTCGCCGAGATCTCCAATCTAACGGCGCAAAACATCAAGAAAACGCTGGAAAATCTGAAATAATAACAGCTTTATTATTTAGTTGTTATGAGTGTTACGTTATAACACAGAGATATTTTTTTATACTCAATTATTAACGATTTTGATTTAAATCAATATACTTTAAGCCTTCCGGTTGTATAGTTTCATTAATAGAAAATTTAAATTTGAAAGACATTTATGAAAATTATAGCGCTCGTATGCGCTCTATTTGTTTTCTCCTTCGCAAGCGATGTTAGCACCACGGCTAGCATCGACGTAAAAAGCTGCGCCTATAGCGAGCAAAACAAAACGCTAGCCATCTACGATGCCAAAAATTCGCTAAATATACTTAATCAAAAAGACTTAAAACCCATAGGCAAATTTGACTTTAAAACAGACGAGATAACCTCGCTAGCCTTTGAGGGCGCAAATTTATACGCAGGATTTGCTGGCGGCGAGATAGCTAAATTTAACGATGATTTTAGCTCTTTTGCCGGCATGCTAAATCTTTCAAATTTAAGCCTTGATACGCAGGTAACGCACCTTCACGTCGCAAACGGCAAAATTTACGCGGTCGTCGGCAAAGACACCTTTGTTGCATACGACGTTGTGTCAAAAAAACTGATGCGCGCGAGTCTTGACGGCACATACCATATCGTAACCTGTCAAATTTTAAACGGCGCCGTGCTGATAACTAGCTGGGATAGATCGGTTTTTAGCGTAAATTTAAGCACCATGAAGGCAAAAAATCTAGGCAGATTAAAATCCGTAGCTCTGAGCGCGGCGGAGATAAATTCAGGCGTGATTTTAGGGCTTGCTAACGGCGAGATAGCGAGTCTCAAATTTGACGCAGATGGAAATTTGACGAGCAAGCAAACGGGTGCGACAAATTTGGATACCGAAGCAAATTTGACGCAAATAAACGGCAAAGACAACTCTAGCTCAAATTTAACCGCCGTCAAAAACGCGCAAAACAAAGCGGATCTAAATTTGACTAGCGGCACAACAAACGCAATTTTGATGAACTCTACAAATTTAGAAACAAAAAACTCGGCGAGCACAGAGACCAAAGCCGCCCCGAACCTAATCGTCCAAATTTACAAAATCTCAAATTCGCGCGTTAAAAGCCTACTGGTCGTGCAGGATAAAGTTTATATCGGGCTTGGAAACGGCGAAATTTTACGAAGCGACGCCGAGTTTAAACAGATAGAAAAAATAGGCAAAAACTCAGACGCCGTGATAAAAATTTTTAACGACGAAGATAGCGTCATAGCCGTTAGCATAAACGGCGAGATCCAAATTTACAAGAAAAAATCTTAGGAAAGGAGATTTTCAATGAACAAACTACTTAGTTGCGGTATCGTTGCGGCTGCGGGCCTCGCGTTTTCCGTTAGCAGTGCGTGTGCATCGGATAGCGATTTGCAAGCTATCATGAAAGCGCGCGGACTAACGGAAAAAGACATCCTAGCGGCCGCTAAAACATATCAGCCAAGCGGTAAAAAAGACGACTACATCGTATTTTCCTCAGGAGGCCAAAGCGGACAGGTAATGGTTTACGGCGTGCCTTCAATGAGGATTTACAAGTATATCGGCGTCTTTACGCCCGAGCCTTGGCAGGGATACGGCTACGACGAGGAGTCTAAAGCCATCCTAAAAAGCGGCGCCATCAGAGGCAAACAAATCACGTGGGGCGACACTCACCACCCTGCTTTAACCGAGAAAAACGGCGAATACGTCGGCGATTATCTTTTCATCAACGACAAAGCCAACCCTCGCATCGCGGTTATAAATTTGCACGATTTCGAAACTACTCAAATCGTCGTTAATCCAATCGTAAAAAGCGAACACGGCGGCAGCTTCATCACTCCAAATAGCGAATACGTCATCGAAGCGGCGCAGTACGCGGCTCCGCTAGATAACGGCTACCACTCGATAGACGAGTACGAAAGCGCATACCGCGGCGCGGTAACGTTTTGGAAATTCGACTATCCAAAAGGCAAGATAGACGAGAAAGCCTCCTTCTCGCTCGAGCTTCCTCCGTACTGGCAGGACCTAAGCGACGCCGGTAAGGGCGAGAGTTTCGGCTGGGCGTTTACAAACTCGATAAACTCCGAGATGTATACGGGCGGTATCGAAAAGGGCTTGCCTCCGTTTGAAGCGGGCGCGAGCAGAAACGACACGGACTATTTGCACGTTTATAGCTGGCAAATTTTAGAAAAACTAGCTCAGGATAAGAAAAACTACATGGAGATAAACGGCCATAGAGTAGTTACCATAGACGCCGCGGTTAAAGCCGGCGCGCTATTTTTGATCCCTGAGCCAAAGAGCCCGCACGGCGTAGACGTCACTCCTGACGGCCGCTATATCGTTATCGGCGGCAAGCTAGATACTCACGCGACGGTTTATGATTTTAAAAAGATCAAAAACCTAATCGATAAAAAAGAGTTTGCCGGCACCGATCCGTACGGTATCCCCGTGCTTGATATGGCAAAGAGCTTGCAAGGACAAGTCGAGCTTGGCCTTGGACCTCTGCACAACTCTTTTGACGAAAAAGACGGCATCATCTATACCTCTCTTTACGTCGATAGCCAGATCGTGAAATGGGACTATAAAAATCTAAAAGTCCTAGATAGGATCAACGTCCACTACAACATCGGACACCTTGATACTATGGAGGGAAAATCGTCAAAACCTAAGGGCAAATACGCTATCGCTCTTGATAAACTTTCGATCGATCGCTTTAACCCAGTCGGCCCTCTTCACCCGCAAAACCACCAACTTATCGACATCACGGGCGCTAAGATGGAGCTTTTATACGATATGCCGATACCTCTTGGCGAGCCTCACGACGTAGTTTCTATCGCGGCTAGCAAGCTAAAACCGGCTACTACCTACACGATGGGAACAAACTCTCGCACGGGTAAAGAAAGTCCGTTCGTAACTCTTGCCGGACAAGAAAGAGTCGAGCGTAACGGCAAAAACGTAACCGTCTACGCTACGATGATCAGAAGCCACATCAACCCTGAGCACATCGAGGTAAATAAAGGCGACAACGTAACTATCCACCTAACAAACCTAGAGCGCGCCCAGGACGAGACGCACGGCTTTACAGTGGATCTTTACAACATCCACGCATCTTTAGAGCCGGGTAAAACAGCGACCGTAAATTTCGTAGCGGACGAAGAGGGCGTGTTCCCTTACTACTGCACCGAGTTTTGCTCTGCGCTGCACCTTGAGATGATGGGTTACTTGCTAGTTAAAGATCCGAACAAAAAATACGAATCCGCCAAAGCAAGCAAGCTAAAAACCCTAAGCCCGGAGGCTCTAAAAGCCGAATACGATAAAGTAATCGCTACTAATAAAGCTACCGACGAAGTTATCCAAAGCGTCGTGGCTTACCTAAAAGAAAAGCATTACGAAAAATATCCTAAGGTAAAAGAGCTGGTTACCGACGCGCTGGATCAGTACGGCAAAATCCCTGAAGTAAAAGCAAAAGCCGACGAAGCCTACAAAAAAGGCGACGTAAACGGCGCGATACTATGGGAGTACCAAGTATGGCAGTATATGGTTAAAACCGCGGACGTCGGCCTAAGAGCTAAAAACAATCTCGCTAAAGAGATCGCCACGCCTATGAGCCCGGCTGCCTCCAAAGGCGAGGAAGCCTATCTAAAAGGCGGTTGTAACGGCTGCCACGTCATCGGTCAAGTTAGCTCGGGTCCAGATCTAACGGGCGTTCTTTTGCGTCACGAAAACGGCGAGAAATGGGTGTTTGACTTTATCAAAGATCCGTCTAAATTTTACGGCGACGAGTATATCAAGTCTATGATCGATTACTTTAACCTAAGAATGCCTAATCAGCACATGAGCGATCAAGAGATCAAAGATATCATCGAATACCTAAAGTGGATCGACGAAAACGCAGGAATGTAATCCAAATTTGATTCGGGCTTAGCGGTCCGAATCGGTTCGCTAAATTTGAGGCTCGGCGCGCGTAACCCGAGCCTCCTACGTTAAATTTAAAAAGCGTTTTGCGAAAAATTTTTTAAATTTAATAAAGGAGAAACGATGAAGAAGTATCAAATTTACACTATTATCGCGTTAGTCTTGATGACCGTTTGTTTTACGATCCCGGTGCTTGGATGGTTCGGCGCGAAGGCTAAAATCGCCGCGGGCGAGCCGCTCGCTGGGTATTCGTATAAAATTTACGACCTTTACACCTCGTTTCAGTACAAAAACCACCTGATGCCAAAGGATGTCGCAAGCAGCCTAGAAAAAATGATCGAGCAAAAAGCCGAGATCGGCACGCCCTCTTTTCCTATCTGGTACGTCGCGCTTGAAGCGCCAAACTACCCAAAAGACGCCTTTCCCGACGGTATTCCGGTTTATTTTCACGTTGACGGATACAGCGGCGACGTGCACGAGATGAACACCATAAACCACTACATCGGCATGTATCCGATGGAGCACGGCGGCAACGTCGAGCGTGCGATTGCGCCTTATTATCTGCTTATTTCTACGCTTTGTATGCTAGCCTTTTTATACTACGACGGCAAATTTAACTCCCTGCTCATGGTGCTTCCGACCATCGCTCCGCTGCTTTTTATGGGCGCGTTTGCGGGTTGGCTATACTGGTACGGGCACAATATGCAAGAGTGGGGCGCGTTTAAGATAAAACCGTTTATGCCGACCGTACTTGGCGACGGCAAGGTCGCGCAGTTTACCACGCACTCGTATCCTAGCATAGGATTTTGGGTGATGATGGCTATGAGCGCGCTTTGTATCCTAGCCGTATTTTCAAAGAAAAAAGAGCTCAAAGACGCGAAATGAAATTTAAGCTTTTGCTCTTTTGCGCGCTAAATTTAACGGCCTTCGCCAGTCCGCTGCAAGACGCTATAAACGCCGCCGAACCGGGCGACATCTTGCGCCTAAACGACGGTCTTTACGAGGGAAATATCGTAATCGATAAACCGCTAACGATAATAGGCAAAGGCGAGAACGCCGTGATACGAGGCGACCGCAAATCAAGCGTGATAAAAGTAACGGCAAAAAACGTCAAGCTCATAAATTTAAACATCGAAGGCAGCGGCACGAGCCAGATGAACCTAGATGCGGGCATAAGCTGCGCAAAGGGCAATAATATTTTAGTCGAAAAAAACCGCTTCAAAGACGTGCTGTTTGGTATCGAGCTATCAGAATGCAACCAAGCCGTGATAAGAGATAACAACATCACCTCAAAAGAGGGCTTTGACGTGCCTAGACGCGGAGATGCCGTGCGCGCGTGGTATTCGCACGAAAATTTGATCGAGCGAAACTACGTCTATAACAGCCGCGACATCGTGGCGTGGTTTTCTAGCAACAACATAATCCGCAAAAATTTCGGCAAAAATAACCGCTACGCCGTGCATACGATGTACTCGGCGGATAACCTCATCGAGGATAACGAATTTAGCGGCGGAGCGGTCGGGATGTATTTTATGTTTTCAACGAATTCTCTCGTGCGCCGAAACGTGATAATCAACTCAAACGGAGCGTTTGGCGTGGGTATCGCTCTAAAAGACGCCTCTGGATTTAACATCAGAGAAAATACCTTTTTGTATAACTCGCGCGGCATCTACTCCGACCGCTCACCGCTAAATCCGGGCACCGTAAATACCCTTGAAAACAATCAAATTTTATACAACGTCATCGGGCTACAAATGCACGCGACGCAGGAAAAAAGCGTGTTTAAGGGCAATGATTTTATCGGCAACATGGAAACGGCTATCAACGACACTCCGGGCTCAAAGATCGAGCTAAACGAGTGGAGCGGTAATTATTTCGACGAATACGAAGGCTTAGACGTCGATAGAGACGGCATCGGCGATACGCCATACTTGCACTTCGTTTATGCCGACAAGCTTTGGCAGTACTATCCCACTCTGCGCTTTTTCTACGGCTCCACCGTGATTAGCGGGCTAAATTTTCTAGCTAAACTTGCGCCGTTTTCCGAGCCGCTCAAGCTTTTAGAGGACGGCTCTCCTAAAATGCGCCCCAATAACGCTCAAAAGGCAACGCTATGAATAGACGAAATTTTATCGCCCTAACGGCAGGCGCGGCGGCCGCAGGCTACGGCATCGGATATTTTTTACCCAAAACGCGCGCAGACGAGCTTTTTTTACGGCCTCCCGGAGCAGTTAAAAATTTCGAATCGCTCTGCATAAAATGCGGCCAGTGCGTGCAGGTCTGTCCGTATCACAGTATCGAGCTACTAGATATAACGCAAGGCTACTCAAACGGCACGTCCTACATCGACGCGCACAAGCGAGGCTGCTATCTGTGCGACCTTTTTCCTTGTGTTTTAGCCTGTCCTAGCGGCGCGCTAGATCACGCTACGACGCAGATTAGCGACGTAAAGATGGGCGTGGGCGTACTGCGAGGACGCGAAGCCTGTCTAGCGTACAAAAACGAAAACGTAAATTTAAACGGCGTTACGAAAATGCTTGAGCGTAAAATTTACAACGACCGCGAGCAAGCCGTAAAAGACGCCGTCCAAAATAGCGTGGACAAGCCCTGCGATCTGTGCGTTAGCCTCTGCCCGGTCGGAGACGCCGCCATATCGATGGCTAAAAGCGACGGGCGAAATTTGCCCGAATTTAAACAAGGCTGCGTCGGATGCGGAGTGTGCGCCGAGGTTTGCCCGGCACAGATCATCGATATAGCACCAAACCGCAGCTATGACGAAATTTACAAAGGATAAAAATGAGAAATAAAATTTTAGGCTGTCTCATGGCTCTCGCCGCCGCTATGCTGATAACTGGCTGCGAGAGCAAGGATGATAAAAAATCCGCGACGCAAGCGGCAAAAACGCAAACGACGCCCGCCGCCGCAGGCATGATAGAGACGCAAAAAGCAGACGCTAACGCAACCGCGCAAAAAGACTACGATCAGTTTATGACCTACGATATAAACGGCAAAAAGAGAGTCAAATTTGGTCTAGATGACGAGGAGAGCGAGACTAGCCGCTCGGTGGGCGCGCTAGCGATGGTGCGAAGCCCGCTGCAAAGCATAAATTTAAAACTCATCAAAGGGCGGCTTAGCAAGGACTTTATCGTAAAATGCTCCGCCTGCCACGACGACTACGCCAACGGCATCATCGGCCCGTCGCTGCTAAATAAAACCTCGGATCAAATTTACGACATGATCGCCGCGTATAAGAGCAAGCAAAAGGCAAATCCGCTGATGAAAGATCTGGTGCGCAGCATGGACGAGACGCAGATCAGGGCGCTAGCTAATGAAATCAGCGAATTTAACGAGCAATTTAGAAAAAAATAGGAGGCTAAAATGGGAAAGAAAATAGCGATAATCTTTGGAGTTTTGGTACTTGCGCTCATGGTTTTTATGCTGACTAGTCAGCCGTCGGCACCCATAAAGGACGCTAGCAGGCCCGAGTTAAAGCCGGCGCAGCAAACCCAACAAAAAACCGTAAACGAAGAGCTAAATTTGCAAGATAGCGAAGAGATCAAAAAGATAAAACAGCTACAAAACAGCGTCGCAAATCAGCCTAGCGACGGCGTTAGCAAGCGATACCTGACCTCCTGCGCGCCTTGTCACGGAGCAAACGGCAAGGGCGTGATGGCGCCTAGCATCGCAGGCAAGAGCAAGGACGAAATCCTAGCTTCGCTAAAAAACTACAAAGAGGGCAAGGTGCCAAATAGCCTGATGAAGGGGCTTCTTACGAACGTATCAGACGAGGATTTAGGCTTGCTAGCGGATGAAATTTCAAAATTTAAAGAGTAGAAAATGGACAAGTACGCCACGCGCTGCACGGTCGCCAAAGTCCCGTTTCCAAGCACGCTCACGGTAAAAAACGCCGAGGGCAAAAAGCGCCTT
>CALIWP010000100.1 GCA_938046705.1 uncultured Campylobacter sp.
GAGCAAATTTAACGCATACGAGTTTTTTGTTTTTTTTGCAAAATAGCCCGTTTGCACCGTTTGAGCTTATTTGGGATTTTACCGTACCAAGTGTTATTTTGCCGTTGCTGCCGGTTAAATTTATACGCAAACTGAAATCAGACAAAAAGAGGGCAGTGCAAACTATGCCGCCGTTGCTGCATCAAGTATAAAAAATCCGCCTTGTCCGTTTTAGGCAAGGCGGCAAGAAAATCAGAATAAATTTAAGATAGTAGGCTTATTTTCCTCGACCCATTTGTCGATGCGTTTTGCGTAGTTTTCATCGCCCTTGACGTCTAGAGCTAGGCCTGCGAATTTACCGTTAATGAAAAACGCAGAGTGGTTAAATTTATATCCGTCCACGTCGCTAGCGCCAAAAATTTGCGCATCTTTTAGATACGGCAGAAAATCCACCGCGCCGCTAAAAAGAGTTTGCGGATGGTTGGCTTGATTTCCGATAGCTACTATGGCGGCTTTTTTGCCTTTGCTTCCCGCTTTTAAAAGCGGCAGTTTCTCCGCCCAATCAGACTGCAACTCGCCGTCGCCGTAGCTAGGTGCCGCCACGATGATAACGTCAAATTTAGCAAAATCCTCCGCCCCAGCGCTCTTTACATCAACTAGCTGTGCTCCTATTTTGCCCGCTAGATACTCGCACGCGCTCTTTGTGTGCCCCTTTGTCGTCGTGTAAAAAATCCCAACGCTCATTGTGTTCTCCTTAAAATTAGATAAATTAATGTCTGAATTATAACGAAATGATACTTAATTTATCTTATTTCAAATCACGCTTTTATTTGTCGTTTTCTATGCAAATTTTGGCGTATTTAATTCCAAGCTCATATGCTTTTTCATTTTCAGCATAGACTTTTTTAGGCACTTTTGAGAGCATTACGCGTTTAACTAGCTCAGTATCTAGGCAGCCGCTCATCTGCACGGCCACTGCGAGCGCGACTACGCTTTGGGTTATTACATTGCCGACCTCGTCTTTGGCGATGGAGATGATCGGGATTTCGTAAATTTTCCAGCGCCTTTTGTCCTCGTCGCTAGCGCGAACCAAATTTGGCTCCACGACGATGATACCGCCATCTTTTACGCCATCTTTAAACTGCTCGAAGCTAACCTGCGCGGTAGCGAGCATGAACTCGATTTCGCCCTCGTTTGCGTACGGATAAAATATCTCGCGCTCGCTCAAAATGATATCGACCTTCGTCGGCCCTCCGCGCACCTGCGAGGTGTAGGTCGAGGCCTTGACGCCGTATCCGCCCTCCTCGATCTTGGCCGCGGCTAAAATTTCGCCGGCCAGTATCACGCCCTGGCCGCCCACTCCGACAAATCTCAATTGCCTTTTCATTTTAGCGCTCCAAAGTCGATTTTCTCGCCGTCTCTGGCGGCCTTTATCACCATGTCGTAGGCCTTAGTGTACTCCATGCGCGACTCGTCTTTATGCAGCACTCCGAGCGGAAATTTACCCTCCCGCTCGTCCTCGCCCATCGCGTCAAATTTAGCCTTGCTCACCGTGCGACCGTCGATCCATTCGAGCATCTGCGTGGCCTGTCCCATTTTGTTTTTGCGGCCTAGATTTATGTGGCAGTTTGAAAATACGTCAAAAAAGCTGTATCCGTCGTGCTCAAAGCCCTCGGCAAATATCTTTTCCAGCTTTGCCGGCTCTATCACGCTGCTGCGCGCTACAAAGGTCGCTCCTGCTGCGGTTGCGAGCTTGCACGCATCAAAATTTGGATCGACGTTGCCGTATTGCGCCGTCACCGTCCAAAAGCCCGTCGGCGTGGTCGGGCTGGTTTGGGAGTTCGTTAGTCCGTAGATGAAATTATTTATCAAAACGTGGTTTAAATTTATATTTCTGCGGCATCCGTGGATCGTGTGATTGCCGCCTATCGCTAGCCCGTCGCCGTCGCCGGTTACTACGATGACGTGTTTATCCGGATTTGCTAGCTTGATACCCGTAGCATAGGCGATCGCGCGCCCGTGCGTGGTGTGGACTGTATTGCAGTTGATATATGAGCTAAAGCGCCCCGAGCAGCCGATGCCAGAGACCACGCACACGTCGTTCATATCCCAGCCTAGCTTATCGATCGCGCGGATTAGCGCCTTTAGTATCACGCCGTCGCCGCAGCCCCAGCACCACAGAGTCGGCATTTTGTCCGTGCGTAGGTAGTTGTCGTAGTTAAATGCCATCAAATTCTCCTATTTTCTGCGCGATTTCTTGCGGGCTGATCGGGCGACCGTTGGCTTTTAGCAGCGTCTTAAAGTCCTCTCTTAGCGTAGCTTTGATTATCTCTCCCGTATACTGGCCTAAATTTAACTCGCAGATCAAAATTTTGCTAAATTTAGCCGAGATTTCTCGTAGTTTTTCGCTCGGCGTCGGAAATAGCGTGATAGGCTTAAAAAGACCTACTTTCACGCCTTTTTCGCGTAAATTTAGCACCGCTTCCTTTGCCGCGCGAGCCACGGAGCCAAACGCGATAATGCAAATATCCGCGTCATCTAGCATAAACTCCTCCCAGAGCTCAAACTCGTTCGCGTGTGCGTTAATTTTGTTAAAAAGGCGCTTGATGTTGTAGTCCACGACAGCGCCGTCCTCGGTCGGAAAGCCCGTCTCGCCGTGATGTAGGCCTGTGACGTGATAGCGGTAACCGCCGAAAAATTTATTTAGTGTAGCGGGTTCGTCGGGCGCAGCTTTATACGGACGGTAGTCCGCGGGATCGCCGCCAAACTGCTTGCGCGAGTAGATTTCTAGCTCGTTAATCTGCGGCAGCACGGCCTTTGCGTGCATGTGCCCGATCGTCTCATCCAGCAGCAAAAACACGGGCGTCATGAACCTCTCGGCGAGATTAAACGCGCGAACGGTCTGCGTATAGCACTCCTCTAGGCTTGAAGGCGCGATAACGATGCTGTTTACGTCGCCGTGAGTCGGGTTTTTTGCCTGGAGCAAATCGCCCTGCGCCACGCGGGTAGGCAGCCCCGTGCTAGGTCCGCCGCGCATGACGTTTACGATCACTAGCGGAACCTCTGCGATAAAGCCAAGCCCGATCTGCTCGGCCTTTAGCGAGATGCCCGGACCCGAGCTTGCAGTCATCGCCTTTGCCCCGCTCATCGAGGCTCCAAGCGCCACCGAGATGCCTGCGATCTCGTCCTCCATCTGGATAAATTTACCGCCGTGCTTTGGCAGCAGCACACTTAACTCGTGCGCGATCTCGCTGCTTGGCGTGATCGGATAACCGCCGAAAAAGTTGCACCCGCACTCCACCGCCGCAAGCGCGACTAGCTCGTTGCCGCTAGCGATGATTTCTCTTTTGCCGCCGTTATTATTTAAAAACTCGCTCATTGCTCCGCCTCTAATTTTTCAAATTTATTCTCTTTTACGGCGGTAGCGCGCTCTTTACTTTCGGCGGTTAGTTTGGCGAATTTAAACCCCTTCTCCGCTACGTAAATCGCAAAATCGGGGCAGTGCAGCTCGCACTCGCGGCACCCGATACAGGCCTCCGGAT
>CALIWP010000101.1 GCA_938046705.1 uncultured Campylobacter sp.
TGGCGAAATTTACAACGAAGTATAAAGGAAAAAGACAAGCCGCCGAATTTAAAATTATTTCGGCGTTCTGTTCGTCTCGCCCACGTACAGCTGTCTTGGACGTACTATCTTTATACTCTCCTGCTCTTTTAGCTCTATCCATTGGCTGATCCAGCCCGGTATCCTACCGATGACGAAGATAACCGCAAACATATCGTTTGGTATGCTAAGCGCTTTTAAAATCAGCCCCGAGTAAAAATCGACGTTCGGGTAGAGGTTGCGCGAGATGAAATACTCGTCGTTTAGCGCGATCTCCTCGATCTTTTTGGCGATTTTTAGAAGCTCGGTGTTTATGCCGATCTCATCAAACAGCTTATCGCACATAGATTTTAGCACCTTCGCGCGCGGATCGAAGTTTTTATACACGCGGTGACCAAAGCCCATCAGCCTAAACGGATCGTTTTTGTCTTTGGCGCGGGCGATGTATTTATCGACGTTTTCGACCGAGCCGATTTGCTCTAACTGGCGGATGACGCCTTCATTTGCTCCCCCGTGAGCCCAGCCCCACAGCGCTCCGATACCCGCGGCGATACACGCATACGGGTGCGCGTGCGTCGAGCCTACGGTGCGCACGGTCGTCGTAGAGGCGTTTTGCTCGTGGTCGGCATGCAGCATAAAGACCGTATCTAGCGCCTTAACCTCGATAGGTTTTAGATCCACGTGCTCGTACGGGTAGGCTCTCATCATGTAGAGGAAATTTTCCGTAAAGCCGCGGTCTAAATTTGGATAAATGATCGGCAGCCCGCGCGAAAATCTATAAGAAAACGCCGCGATAGTAGGGATTTTGGCGATTATTCGCATCGCCATCTCGTGGTACTCCTCGGGCTTATCCATGTTTAGGTGGTCAAAGTAAAACGCCGAAAGCGCCGAGACCGCCGCCTGCAAAATCGCCATCGGATGCGCCTTATCCGGGAAAGCGTCGAAAATTTTCATCATGCCCTCGTGGATGAAGCTACGTTTTTTAAGCTCAAGTTTAAATTCGTCGTATTGCTTTTTGTTCGGCAGCTCTTTATTTAGCAGCAGGTACGCCACGTCGATGAAGGTTTTGTTTTCCGCTAGATACGCGATGTCGTAGCCGCGGTACATCAACTCGCCTTTTAGCCCGTCGATATAAGTGATGCTAGAGCGGCACATCGCCGTCGAGGTATACCCGCGGTCAAACGTAAACATCCCCGTATCGCTAAAAAAGGTCGAGATGTCGATGACGTCGGGCCCTATGGTGCCATGAAGTATCGGAAAGTCGTAGCTTTTGCCGTTTCTGTTGTCTGTTAGCGTAACCGTATCGCTCATCTTAGCTCCTTTGTAAATTTGATTTTACGCTCATTAAAATTTTAATACATATCGTGACTATTATAGCCTGAGTTAGGCTTGCTAGTATAAAAGAGAAGTAAAAATTTTCATTTATGCCGCCTGATTTGTAGGCTATGGTAGCAACGGCGATGAGAAGCGTCAGCGGCATCGAGTGCGAAAGCGCAAAAAGGACGGTGTTTTTTAGCCCGAGGATGTTTAAAAACACCGTGCTAGCCGCTAGTCTAAAGCCTATCATGACGCCAGTTATCAGCGCCGCGTCGCGCACGACTCCGTCTATCATAAAGGCGTTAAGCTTAAACGTCGAGCCGATATGCACGAAAAATGTCGGCACCAAAAAGCCAAAGCCAAAGCTAGCAAGCTTGTGCGGGAGGTCTTTTTTGTGATCGAAAAAGGTCGCGATAAAGGCGCCCGCCACAAACGCGCCGAAAGCTATCTCTAAATTTAAATAAAGCATAAGCGCGATGATGCCAAAAAACAGCGCCATACACAGGCGGATGTCTTTTTCGGAGTTGTCGTAGTGGGGCATCAGGATGACGCGCAGCTGCGGATACCACCAAAACAGCACGTTTAGCGTCTTGTACCCGATCACCGCCGCGGCTAAAAATCCGCTCAAATATATGATCGAAAACGCCAGCTCGCTACCCGCGCCAAATTTCATATACGCGCCGACGAAGGTTAGTAGCGTGATGCTCACGACCTCGCCGATCGAGCCGATGAGCATGCCGATATTTAGCCACTCCTCGTTTTTGCCGTACTCCTTAAATAGCGTAAATATCATGCCCACGGCCATCAGCGGCACGATGAGGATAAAAAGGCGGTTTAGATCAAACGAAAACGTCAGCAGCGCCGAGAGTAGGTAGAGTATCGCCAGATAGACGACGCCCGTTTTTAGGATCTTTTTATCTATCGTGAAAAATAGCTTGAGATCGACCTCCGTGCCCGCTAAAAACATGAGGTAGAAAAAGCCTACTTCGCTCACGATTTTAAACATTTCGTTGTGCCCGATAAAGCCCAAATACCCGGCTACCGAACCCAAAATAATCTCCACCGGCGCGATAGGGATGCGTAAAATTTTAGAAAAATACGGCGACGTAAAGATGATAAAAGCTAGCGCGATGAGGATATTTAGCCCGTTTGCCTGCAAGAAAGTCCTTTGTAAATGGGGGATTATAGCCTAAGGTTTTTTATTCTTTAATAAATTTGACCCTCTGCGGCTTGTCTTTTTGCCCTATACTTCGTTGCTTTTAAATTTGGCTCGGTCATTACCGACCAGGTAACTCCCGTCGCCAAATTTAAAAAGCGCCTCGTCTAGAACAAAAATACTTCGCCTTATCGTTTTACGTTCAAATT
>CALIWP010000102.1 GCA_938046705.1 uncultured Campylobacter sp.
CTTTTGCTGCTTTTTCTTTCTCAAAATAATAGGCGGTGCACGAAATTGCACCCGAAATAAAGAACAATATTCCAGCTGCAATGGTTATCCAAGTCATAGTTTCCACTCTGTATTTTACCAACAATGCACCAATAACAATCGCAACAATTGCACGAATGATAGAACTTTGAATTAATCTCATACTTTTCTTTACCTTGTTTAAACAAAGACCGTTGTGGTCTTTTCTTTACGTTTCTATTGCAAATATACGAAATATTTTGCACTCTATTGTGTGTTTTTTTGAGGCAAATTTTATGAAGTAAACTGGATTAATGAAAAATGTAAGGATAAAATAGAGCTTTTAATAGCCCTATTTTTTATGTTTTTTAGGATAGTCAAAAAACAGAGCCTTTGCGCCGTGCTCTTTTAGATCCTTGAAGCTACCGTCAAATTCGACGCAAAAGATACCGCATGTAGGTATATTTCCGATCGAGGCGTCGCTTAAAAGCTCGCAAATTTCCGTTATCGCGTCGTTGTGTCCGATGATAAATACGCTTTGAAATTTGTCGTCAAACTCTCTTACGAAGGCTAAAAGCTCGTGCGTCTGTGCACCGTATAACTCGTCTTTAAATTTGATTTTCTTCTTAAATTTGACTGCTTCGGCTAGCTTTTGAGCTGTTTTGGCGCAGCGTTTGGCGGGGCTTGAAAATATCACATCTGCTCCCACCTCGTGCTTTTTTAGTCGTTCGCACATCAGCGCCAGATCCTTTTTGCCTCGCTCGCTTAGATCGCGCTCAAAGTCGCTACCTTCGCTCTCGTCTACGGCTTTTGCGTGCCTGATAAAGTAGATTTTTTTCATTTTATTCCGCCTTTCCGGCTTTTGCTATATTTTTTATGTGCTCGATTTCCGCCTCGCTAAAGCCTGATTTTAGGCGCGCGCTCACGTTTAGCTCGCGAGACTGCAAAAAGGCTTTAGGGTAGATTTTTTGCACGATTTGCGCGTAGATTTCGGGGCTTACGCCTTCTTTTTCGCAGGCAAATTTAAACCACCGATCGCCCTTTGAGACGTGCGAGATCTCCTCGTCTAAGATAACTTGCAAAATTTCGCAAAGCTGCGCCTTGTTTTCGTCTTTTTCGCGCTCAGTTTCCAGTTTTTTTAGCATAAACGCATTTGCATCAAGGCCGTTTGCCTCCATATATCTAGGTAGTACGGCCATGCGCTCAAGCAGTGACGCGGAGGTATTTTGCAGGGCGATAAAAAGCCCGTCGTGCACGGTAAAATCGCCGTATTTCACGCCAAATTTAGCCATATGCTCCTCAATCATCTTAAAGTGCCTGATCTCATCCTCTGCGACCTCGAGCCAGTCGTCATAGTAGGCTTTTGGCAGCGCGCGGAAGCGATACGCCGCATCTAGCGCGATATCTACGGCGCTGTATTCGATATGCGCGATCGAGTGAAGGAAGGCTTTTTGCTTGTCCGCTTGCTTTTTACCGCCGATTTCTCTCATCGCTACAACCTCGCAAAATGCCTCGTAGCTTGGGCGCCGAAGCGGTTTTATATCGTTAAATTTACCGCCCTCTTCTATCTTCGCATCAAATTTACCGGCCTTATACTCGGCGTAAAATCGTTTATATTTATCAAATTTAAGCTCCTTGTCGCCGCACTCTAAAATTTCCCAAATTTGATCGAAAAATCTCATTTTATCACCTCAAATTTTACCCCGAAATACCCTAGCGCAAAGCCGATGATATGCGCGTACCAAGCGACGTTTACGCCCATAGCTACGGGCGCGAAGCTCATTAGCAAGATGGCGATTATTAGCCCTTTTCTGCTACTCGCGTCCAAAAACGCCAAAACTCCCAGCAACAGACTGATCGCGCCGCTAGCTCCGACTAAATTTATAAAAGTTCCGTTAGTTTTAAACATAACATAAATATAAATAAAACTAAGCAGCGAAGTCAAAACGCCTCCGACGCAGTAAACGACGGCAAATTTTTCGCTGCCGTAGTACCGCTCAAGAAGCGATCCAAACTGATACAAAACCGCCATATTCATCAGCAGATGGGCCAAATTTGCATGCATAAACATCGAAGTCGCAGGCTGCCAGACGTAAAGTCCGTCCGTGAAAAACATATTTAGCCCAAGCGTCGCGTTAGTGCCGCAAATGCCGCAGTAAACGGCAAAAAATATTAGACAATTTAGCGCGATGAGCGATATCGTGGCTTTCAAAAACGGCTCCTTTTAAAAGGCTTTATCATATAAAATTTAGACATAAATTTAGCTAAAAACTAACCTTACCAAAGCCGGCGAATCTGTTTGACGTTAGGCAGGTAGCGTCGCCGCCCTTGCACGCTACGATGTAGGAGTTTACCTCTTTGCCGCCTATTTTGTGGCTATTTTTTTGAAATAGATTTATAAATCCGCTTTTGTTTTTGCCTCTAGTATTATGCATAAATCTTATAGTTCCGTCATCTTCTATGCGGTCTATGATGCCAAGGTGCGTTATGATTTGCTTGTTTTTGCCTTTGGTTTGGCTCGTGGTGTTGTTAAAAAACACCAAATCTCCGAGCTTCGGGCTTGTTTGCGAGATCAAATTTCGCTTTTTGTAAAGATTATAAATGGCTTGAGATTTCGATCCTTGTTCGCCGTAAAATTTGAGCAAATTCGTCTCGGAAAAGTAAACGTTATTTATGTTTTTATTTACGAGAGAGACGAAACCC
>CALIWP010000103.1 GCA_938046705.1 uncultured Campylobacter sp.
TAGATGATTACAACAACTTTTACTTTATGGAGATGAACACCCGTATCCAGGTCGAGCACGGCGTGACCGAGGAGATCACGGGCGTGGATCTCATTGTGCGTCAGATTCGTATCGCCGCCGGCGAAATCCTCGACATGGAGCAAAGCGACGTCATAACGCAGGGCTTTGCGATCGAGGCTCGTATCACTGCCGAGGACGCATGGCAAAACTTCATCCCAAGCCCTGGCGAGATCACCGGCTACTACCCTGCTCTAGGCCCTTCCGTGCGCGTAGATAGCCACCTATATAAAGACTATCAGATACCGCCGTTTTACGATAGCTTGCTAGCTAAGCTCATCGTGCGCGCACCTAGCTACGATCTAGCCGTAAATAAACTAAAACGCGCGCTGGATGAGTTTACGATCGAAGGCAGCGTCAAAACCACGATCCCGTTTTTGCTCAGCATTAGTAAGGAGCGCGACTTTAGGCGAGGATTTTTCGATACGTCATACGTCGAAAACAAGATGCCTACCCTGCTAGAAAAGATGAAAACCAAAGACAACGAGGACAACGAAGAGGTGATCGCCGCCATCGCCGCCGCGATACAAAGAGTAAAAGACGCTAGAAAATTTAAAGAGGAGCACGCGGATGAATGATTTTTTCGATAGTTTAAAGGATATAAAAAAAGAGCTTCAAAAGGAGCAAAATGCAAATTTGAGCTCAAATTTGGCCGCCAAAAATGCCGCGAAGCAAAATTTAAAGCCTGAGCCAAAAACCTTCAGCAAAGAAGAAGCCATTGCGCACAAAGAGCAAAATTTACGCGACGAGTTTCTAGCCTACGTCAAGGACGCGGATATCAAAAAGTGCTAGTCGTGCCGTTTTCCACCCTGCCTAGCCCCTGCCCCTACCTAAAGGACAGGGACTCGCGCATGGAGTATCGCTACGTGGACGGCTGCGACTTTGCCGTAAACGACGCTCTAGCTAGGCGCGGCTTTAGGCGCTTTGGCAAATATTTCTCCAAGCCAAACTGTGCTGGTTGCCGCGAGTGCGTAAATATCAGGGTCGATGCGCTAAATTTTAAATTTAATAAATCCGCCCGCCGCACGATGCGCAAAAACGAAAATACCAAAATCATCCTAACAAAGCCGCTCCTAGACGACGCACACGTGGCGCTATACAAAAAATACCATAAATTTATGCAAGAAAAGCGCGAGTGGAAGTACTACGAGCTAGACTTTCGCCGCTACTACGAGCTCTACGTCGCGGGGCACGCGGAGTTTGGCAAGGAGATAGCGTATTTTGCAGGCGGCAGGCTCATCGGCGTCGATCTAGTCGATATCCTTAGCGACGGTATCTCGGCGGTTTATTGTTATTATGATCCTGATTTTGCAGACCTTAGTATCGGCAGATACTCGCTCTATCAGCAAATTTTATTAGCCAGGCAGCTAAATTTACGCTGGATATATCTAGGCTACTACGTCAAAGACTGCCCTAGCCTAGCCTACAAGGCCGACTACAAGCCCTACGAGCGCCTGTGCGAATACGTCGCGCTAGATGAAACGCCCGTGTGGAAAAAAGCGGAATAAAAAATGCTTTCAAATGCGTTTTATAAAGGCAAAATTTGATAAAAGTAAGTCAAAATCTAGAATCTCTAAGCATAGAAACATCAGACGCCGATCTGTTTTTCGAGCTGCAAGCGCTCATAAAGCGAAACTTCGCCAAGACGCTGGGGCAAAAAGGCAAAGTGATGTCGTTTTACGACGAAAACGAGAAGGTTCAGCGCAAATATTTCGTCAAATTTCTAAAAAAACTCTGCCAGAGGTACGAGCTAAAAAACGTAAATTTAAACTTCGCCGAGTATAAAACCATCAAACTCCACTACATCCAACCAAACTCGCTAAAAGCCATGGTTTTTGTCGATGTCGCATTTGTGCGGGGCGGCGCGATATTTAGCTTTGATCGCTCAAACGAGTACTTTATCTCGCACATCATCAAGGGGTTTGAATCAAAGCAAATTTTATCCGCCGAGGGTCAAATCGCCCTAAATATCGCAAATTTGGATGAGTGCGCGCGCCTCGAGGAGCTGTTTAACAAGAGCGAATATATGAAATTTTCGATCATCTTTAACTATAACGAAGAGGAATTTGAAAAATTTAAAAAACAGATCAAAATCTGCGCCAAGAAAAACAAGGCCAAATTTGCCGCGCTGGCTAGCCTTTTCGAGGACCATTTTACGGTGCTTGGGTGTGATAAAAACGATAGCTTTGAGGAGGTGCGAAACCGCTATCTCGAGCTCGTCAAAGCCTATCATCCCGACTTTCACGCCGCGCTTAGCCCCGAGCTTTTGGACGAGTGCAAAACGCAGTTTCAGCGTATCCAAAATGCCTACGAGAGTTTGAAGCCTTATTTTAAAGAGCTTGAGTCAGGAGCGGCGGAATAAAATTTAAATTTTAGACTTTAGCATAAAAAATATAATTTAGTAACCGTTTAATAGTGCCCTGAAAAATCACGCAAACTATAGCCATAATTAACGCATAAGGGCCTATAAATAACATCAAAATCAAAGAAATAATAAGATTAAAAACGTAAAAGTAACTATCGCCGTTGCTATCGTCGAAAAATATATCTATAGGCGTTAGTTCAATATTTTGATTACAAGGAATAAGCCTTAAACAGCGAAATAACCAAAAAATCGGTATAGCCAAAATCAAACCGAAAAATAAACCTCCCATGATGTTGTCCGTGTCGGGGGCGATGCCCTCAATCAA
>CALIWP010000104.1 GCA_938046705.1 uncultured Campylobacter sp.
TTGATGATGGTATCAACAGCAACGGTAGTTTTTCCTGTTTGGCGGTCGCCGATGATGAGCTCGCGCTGTCCGCGGCCGATCGGCACTAGCGCGTCGATAGCTTTGATACCAGTTTGAAGCGGCTCGTGAACGCTCTTTCTAGCCATGATGCCTTTTGCTTTTTCCTCGACGAATCTAGTCTCGCTAGCTTCGATCGGGCCTTTAGCATCTATCGGCTCACCGAGTGAATTTACGACGCGACCTATTAGCGCATCGCCCACAGGAACGCGTAAAAGCTTAGCTAGGCGTTTTACGCTCGAACCCTCCTTAATACCGTCCGTTTTACCCAAAATAACGATACCGACACTGCTTTCCTCAAGGTTTAGAGCCATGCCTTTTTCGCCGTTCTCAAACTCGACCATCTCGCCAGCCATAACGTTTTTTAGGCCATAAACGTTAGCAACGCCGTCGGCTACGGATATAACTTTGCCCGTCTCGTTAACATCAACGTTAAGGCTGAAATTTTCAATCCTTTCCTTGATGATGGCGCTGATTTCATCTGCTTTTATTTTTGCACTCACGCTTTTTCTCCTTTATATTGCTTTTAATATGTATTCGCTCATTTGGGCTTTTAGCCTATCTACCGAAAAGCTAGCCTCCACGCCCAAGTCGTCTAGTTCGATCTTGATACCGTTGTAGTCGCTTT
The DNA here is from genome assembly GCA_938046705.1 of uncultured Campylobacter sp. The sequence goes on from CALIWP010000104.1 coordinate 686, forward strand.
TTACCGGCTCTAAAATGATTTTTGCGTTAAATCTCTTAGAAAAGCTGCTTTCAAGCTCTGAAATTTGAGCCTGGCTGATCTGCGAGCCGCCGTAAATTTTGCCGTAAAAAACATTATCCATTTTTGACTTTTGCGCTAAAAGCTCCGAAACGATATTAGGCAAAATATCAAGTCTTTTATTTTCGCCGAGCAGTTTTATGAAATTTACAAATTTTTGATCCGCCTCACCGACTAAAGATAGAACAAAATCCGCTTTTTGGCTATTTTTTAAATTTGGCGAAACGATGATATTTTGAAATTTTTCATTTGCAAATGCGTTTGCGATCTCTTGTAGCTTGGCGGTAAAGCTATTAAACTCATCTTTGCTAAGGTCGCTAACTAGGGCTTTTACGTATTTTTTTGCGATAAGTTCTTTCATCAACCGACCCTTTTAAGCATGATATTGATGAGCTCGATTTGATCCATTTTCACACTGTCGCTTGCGAAGATTTCGTTTAAAATTTCGCCCACGACGGACTTAACCATGCGTCTTTTTTCAAATTCTTTTTGATCTTGGAAGCTTTTTTCCAAATTTGCGACCTCTTGTCTAGTCTCTTCTTTGATGCGCTCAGATATCAAAACAGCCTCTTTTCTAGCTGTTTCAACTAGGCTAGCGGCGTTTGCTTTTGCCTCTTCTACGCGCCTTAGAGCGTCATCTTTTTTGGCTTTTGAGTCTTTTAGTTTTTGCTCGATATTATCAAGTCTTGCCGCGATGCCGGCGATTCTTCCCTTGTAGGCATTTTTGATAGGGTTTGCTATAAAATAATACAAAATTGCGGCAAAAACGATAAAGTTTATCGTTCTAGGTACGATGTCGTATCCGCCGTCCGCCATCAAAACAAAAGGAAATAATAAAAGTAAAATTTTGCTTTTCATATTAAATCCTTGCGAGTTTTGCTTTTAAAGCAGCTTGAAGTTCAGGCAATTTTTGCTGCAAATCAGCTCTAAAATCGCTCTTTTGAGAGTTTAAATTTTGGATAAATGCGTCATAATCGGCCTCCAAAACTCCGCGCTTTTCGCTGACTATCTTAGCGGCCGCGTCTTTTGCAGCATTGATAGCCTCCTGCTTGATCTTGCCGGCTTCGTTTCTTGCGGCAGCTATGAGCTGTTCTATCTGCGCTTCGTACACGCCAAGATCGCTCGTATTTTTGCTAGCGCTCTCTTCGTCGTTTTTTATCGCATCGTTTCTAGCGTCTATAAATTTAAGTAGAGGCTTGTAAAGGATGGAATTTAAAACGGCGATAAGCCCTAGAAAAATAACTGCCGTTAGGACGACTAACGGCAAATTAATTTCCAACATCAAATCTCCTTAAAGTTTAATATTTTCTTAAGCATAATAAAACCGTGCTTATTTTACAAAAAAAAAGGATAAAACAAGCTAAATTTAAATAAATATTTTTATTTTATCTTGTTTATTAGCCTATCGATATCAGCTATGTCATCAAATTCGATAGTAATTTTTTTGCCTTTTATCTTAATCGGTACGTCAAATTTAGAAAAAATATCTTTTAAATTCGCTAGTCTTTCAAGGTATCTTTCATCTAGCTTAAGCGCTGCTTTGGGCGGCAACTTATTTTTTAGATTCTTGACCAAATTTTCCGTCTCGCGCACGCTAAGACGCTGCCCGATGATGGTATCGACCGCTGTTTTTTCATCGTTTGGCTCAAGACCTACGATGACTTTGGCGTGCCCTTGCGTTAGTTTGCCCTCTTTTATATACTCTTGCGTCACGGTGCTAAGGCTCAAAAGCCGCATGGTATTTGTTATCTGAACCCTACTTTTGTGGATGATGTTTGCAAGTCCGTCCTGAGTGATTTTATATTCGTCTATGAGCTCTTTATAAGAATTTGCAAGCTCGATCGGATTTAGGTCCTCTCTTTGGATATTTTCTATGAGCGCTAGTTCGCGCAGGCTTTGGCTCTCGATATCTGCGACTATGGCCTTTATCTTGCTTTCGCCCAGCATCTTAGTCGCGCGAAATCTCCTCTCGCCCGCGATCAGCATATATCCGCCGTCTTTTTCTATGACGATGATCGGTTGGATGAGTCCGTGTCTTTTGATACTTTCGCTAAGCTCTCTTAGCGCAGTTTCGTCGAAATTTTTACGCGGCTGATACGGGTTTTCTACAATCAGGTCTAGATCAATATCCTTTACTATATCGCTGTTGCCCTCATTTAGCTCAGCTTTGTACGCAAGCTCTACATCACCCAAAATCGCTTCTAGTCCGCGCCCTAGTCCGCCTTTTTTAGCCATTCGTTATCCTAAAATACAGCATGCCAAATTTTGATACGCTACCGAGCCGGGTGATTTTATATCGTATAAAATCACTGGCTTACCAAAGCTCGGGCTTTCGGCAAGCTTTACGTTTCGCGGTACTATTACGAATTCATCACCCATATCCTTGTTTTTAAACAGTTTATTTTCAAAATGCTGCTTTAAATTTGCCACCGTTTCCTTGGCGAGGTTATTTTGCGAACTGTACATAGTCGGCAAAAATCCTTTGATATTTAGCTTCGGATTTATGGTTTTTTTGATGATTTTTACCGTATTTAAAATTTGCGCAAGTCCCTCTAATGCGTAAAATTCGCACTGTATCGGGATTATCACGCTATCGCTAGCACTTAGTGCGTTTACGGTAATACTGCCTAGCGCCGGAGGACTATCGATGATGATAAAATCATACTGCCCCTCGACCTCTTCGATCTTACTTTTTAGTATCTTTTGATAGTCTTTGTTTTGTTCGCTTAGTTCTTGCTCTATACCCACGAGACCGATGTTTGAAGGCGCTAGAAAAAGTGTCGGTATCTCGGTTTTTAGCACGATTTGCGAGAGTTTTTTACGGCCTGTTAAAACGTGATAGATATTGTACTCGTAGTCGTTTCTGCTAAAGCCCATTCCTGTCGTCGCATTTGCCTGCGGGTCGATATCGATGAGTAGGACTTTTTTTTCGGCTACCGCCAGCGATGCGGCCAAATTTACCGCCGTAGTCGTCTTTCCGACGCCACCTTTCTGGTTTGCGATAGTTATAATTTCACACATGAGAATTTTCCAATTTTTTTGTTTTTTAATTGATTGATTTTACAAAAAACTTACTTTGTCCAAGTTTAGTTTCGGCTTTAAAATTTCTGAAAGAATTTCGCGGCGCGTACCCACCGATATTTTGTAAAAATATTAAATTTTACGTCAAATTTAAGCAAATTTATCTGAGTGAAAAAACCCTTCGACCATTTATATCCAAAGAGCCGTCAGATAGGAGTTTTGTGTCTTTGAGCGCCACTTCTTCGCCCTCAACGTGCGTAATAAATTCTCTCGATTTTTCAAATTCGCTCTCAAATTTTTTAAAAATTTCCGCCCAAGACGGAGCCGTTTGTAGCTGCTTACAAAACTCTCCGACCGCAGCGCTAGGGCTCACATATATATCTAAAATTCCGGCGTTTTCGGGCGCGTTTTTTAGATTTATACCCATGCCGCAAACGTAAATTTCGCCGACTCTCGTCGTCAAAGTTCCACCGATTTTTTTGTCGTCGACGTAAAAGTCGTTCGGCCATTTTAGCCAAATTTGCGAGCCGCGAGCCGCGAGCACTTCGCGCATTATCACCGAAAAGTAAATCGACGCCGACTCGCCCTTTAGATCACCTGGCAGCGCCGTTTCGCTCATACAAAATGAAAAAAATAGATTGCCTTCTAGCCCGCTCCAAGTGTTGTTTCTGCTACCGATACCTTGCGTCTGCTCTTTTGCCACGAGCGCAAAAGGCGGCTGTATCTCGCCGTTTCGCAGTCCTTCGACCAGAACTTTTTGCGTAGATGGGACGCTATCTGCGAACTCTATTCTCAAATTTTATTCCTTTTAAATTTACGGTAAATTTGACGTTTTGGCGCGCTTGCTACCGTTACTCTACTCATATTACAAAACAATATCGCCGATACCAAGGCGCTTGCCGTTTAGATACGCGCTAGCGTCCACCGGCTTTTTGCCCGGCTCTTGCACCTTTGTGATCTTGACCGCACCCTCGTCGCATGCGACGCCAAAGCCGAGCTTATCGACACTTAAAATTTCGCCCGAGCGTTCAAATTTGCGCTCGCTAGATTCGCGCAAAAGCTCTAGTTCCAAAATTTTGAGTCCGCTAGCTAGATAAATCCCCGGCCAAGGCGTCAGCGCTCTAAATTTATTATAAATTTGCTCCGCACTCTGTTCAAAGCCAAAAAGTCCGTCGGATTTTACTATTTTTTTGCAGTGCGTGGCCTGCGCGTCGTCCTGCTTTAGCGGCTTTAAATTTGCAAAATTTAGCAACACTCGCACTATCAGCTCGCCCGCCAGATCCCCCAGCTCGTCAAATAGTTGCGCTGCCGTTTTATC
>CALIWP010000105.1 GCA_938046705.1 uncultured Campylobacter sp.
CTCACCGATATAAATTTTACCCGTTTTGACCTCATTTTTTATAGCTTGGGCAGCGCGCGATTTTCTCAGCTCATTAAGCAGATAAAACGTATTTCCACCGCTTATATAAATAATGTCACACTCATTAATAGTGGCTAAAATTTTATCGTAGCAAAATGGCTTGTCTTGACTAGACACCGGCACGGCAGAACTCTGGAAGCAAGAGACATCAAGGCGTCTTAGCTTTGCGCCAAAATTTTCTAAAATTTTCACCGCTTCATCTACATAAAAATTTACCTCTTCAAATTTTGCTGCCGTATCGATAAAAACAATATCTTTGCCTTGAAATTTTACCACTTCATTAATCTTGCTCGCAACCTCCGCAAAATAAGAGCAAAGAAAAATATTTGCCATTTTTAATCCTTTTAAAATATAAATTTGCAAACCCATTATATCCAAACGAGCCTAGAAACGATTGTATTTCGCGCCGTCAGCGCCTTGCTCCACAGATAAATTTTAGCGATTTAAGATATGGATCTTGGTATAAAAATTTGATAAATTTTTCCTCAAATTTGAGCTTAAAACGATAAGGTAAAGTTTTTGCACCGCTTGGCTCACAGCTTTTAAAGAGCATTAGGCGAGGCGGATTTTGATTTACAAAATTTAAGAAAGTTAAGGCAAAGTCTTGCGAGATGGTTTTAAGTGTTTTCTGTGTCACTATGCTCGTAGCTAAACAAAAGAAGTAAATTTCGTCCAAAAATAAGGCATACAGCCTATCGCAGAGCGAATTTTATACTCCGCTTGCAGTTACCAGCATAGACGCAAAAATCATTTAAAAGCACTCGCAAAACGAGCCGCTGCTCTACTCAAAGATATTTTTGTGCAAGATTTCTTCTAACACCACCGTCGCGTAGCTTCCTTTTTGCAGCGTAAAATTTATCGTAAAATGAGCCTTTTCCTCGTTATATTTGTAGCCGGCATCCTCCAGATAACACCACGCAAAGCGCCTAGATCCCGTCATTTTAGCTTTATATTCATTTGCCTGCGCGAAAATTTGATCCTCTACCATTCTCGCCGCGCCCTGCGCCTCATACGCCTTCGCGCCCGCGATCAGCCCGCAGCTGGTGATATCTCTCGCGTCAAAGCGCGCGCCCTCTGCGTCCAAATCCTCGCACAAAAAACACTTGCCGTGCGGGTAATGCCCCAAAACTTCGCCCTCTATCAGCTTAAAAAATCTCTTTTGCGATTTTAAATTTTTCAAATTTTCGCCGCCCAGATATGGGTAAATTTGAGCTAGTTCGCCTAGGCTAAA
>CALIWP010000106.1 GCA_938046705.1 uncultured Campylobacter sp.
ATGGCCGGATCTTTAAAATTTATATTTCCAAGCTCGCTAAACATCAGCACGCCGACCATCACGAGTATCGGATATATCGCGTTTGAAGGGATAGCTTTAAAAAGCGGCAACATAAAAATCGTAAGTACGAAAAATAGTCCGCAAAACACCGCCGTTAGTCCCGTTTTGCCGCCCTCTTCTACGCCGCTAGCGCTCTCGGCAAACGACGTCGTCGTACTAACGCCTACTAATGAGCCGGCTACCGTAGCTACCGCGTCGGCTTCGAGGGTTTTTTCTAGTTTTTCGACGCCTTTTTGATTGCTCTCGTCAAAGATCCCCGCTCTGTTTCCCACGCCCGCTAGCGTACCGATAGAGTCGAAAAGATCGGTCACGAAAAATGTAACGATCACCGGAAGCAACGCAAAAGATAGCGCGCCCATGATATCAAGCTCTAAGAATATCGGCGATATCGAAGCCGGTAGCGAGATAAATTCCTTCGGATACGGCGCGATACCGAAAATCCAAGCGATCACCGAGGTCGTAAATACCGCGATGATGAATGCGCCCTTAACCTTCCACGCCCAAAAAAGTATAACGAAAAATAGCCCCACAAAGCCCAAAATAACGTTTGGATCTTTTAAATTTCCAAGTCCGACCAGTACCGCGTCATTATTTACGACCACGCCCATTTGCTGAAGTCCGACAAAGGCGATAAACGCGCCAATGCCCGCGCTTATCGAGCGCCTGACGTCATCGGGGATGGACTTTAGGACCCAGATTCTAAAATTCGTAAAAGATAATACGACGAAAATTATACCCGAGATGAAAACCACGCCTAGAGCCGTCTGCCACGGTATCTGCATACCAAGCACGAGGCCAAATGTAAAATACGCGTTTAGCCCCATTCCCACGCTCATAGCCACAGGCGTGTTCGCCCATATGCCGTTTAGCACGGTAGCGACCACCGTGATGAGCGCCGTAGCCGTGATGAGCGCATCCATCGGCATGCCGGTTTTACTCATGATTATCGCGTTTACAGGCACGATATACATCATCGTTAAAAAGGTCGTGAGTCCCGCGCTAAACTCGGTCTTTACGCTAGTGCCGTTTTGCTTGAGTTTAAAAAAATCCAATTCCGCCTCCTTAGTTATCGTAAATTTTTAGTTCGTTATACAAGCTATCTCGCTCTACGGGGACAAATCCCGACGTCTGAATGAGATCGGTAAAATTTCTAAGACTCATACCGCTTGCCGATTTCGCACCGGCCGCGCTTTGGATGCTCTCTTTTTCTATCGTGCCGTCTAGATCGTCAGCACCAAATTCCTGCGCGACCATAGCCAAATTTATAGTCGACGTCGCCCAGTACGCCTTTATGTGCGCGACATTATCGAGCACCAGACGCGAGATAGCAAAGGTCTTTAAAATTTCGGCCGAGCCGGGATAGTTTTCCACTTTTAGATAGTTGTTGTCGCGCTGATAAACCAGCGGGATAAAGGCGTTAAATCCGCCCGTCTTATCCTGCAAATCGCGAATCCGCAGCATATGATCGATGCGGTTTTGCCTGCTTTCTACGTGGCCAAACAGCATCGTAGCGTTGCTTTGCTTGCCTTTTTCGTGCCAAAGGCGGTGGATTTTGAGCCAGTTTTCCGAGCTCACCTTGCCTTTGCAAATTTTACGCCTAACCTCTTCGTCAAAGATCTCCGCTCCGCCGCCAGGCATTGAGTCCACGCCGTATTCGAGCATTTTTTCCACGACTTCTTCGTAGCTAAGGCCGTGTTTTCGCGAGAGGAAATCAACCTCCGCCGCAGTTAGAGCCTTGACGTGGATTTGCGGATATTTTTCTTTTATTTTTTTAAAAATTTCCAAATACCACTGCCACGACGTCTCAGGGTTGTGCGCCGAGACGATATGTATCTCTTTTGCGCCGCCGGCGACGCTTTTTTCGACGATTTCTAGTATTTCATCGTGGCTCATCGTGTATGGGTTTGGATTTTTGCGGTTTGCGGAAAATGCGCAAAATTTACACACGTCCGCGCAGATATTGGTCGGGTTTATGTGGCGATTTACGTTAAAAAATACCTTTTTGCCGTGCATTTTTCGCCGTTTGGCATTTGCGAATTTACCCAGCGTAAAAAGGTCTAGGTCGTACAAGCCTGCGCATTCGTCCGCGTCCAGACGTTCGCCGCTTTGGAGTTTTTCTATTAAATTTGTCAAATTTTATTCCGAAAATAGATATTAAACGGCGATTATATGTTAAAAAAGCTTTGTTTTTGCAAAATTTTAGTATCATCGGATAAAATTTACACAAAAAGACGGCGGTAAAAAGTGGCTTTAAAAGGAAAATTAAACGGCGTTTTAGGAGGCGCAAATTTAGCCTCGCAGCTAAAAAAGCTTCAGGGCAAGGGCTTTGCAAATTTCATCGCAAAGCAAAGCGACGAGCTGATAAAAGCTCTGTGCACGCGGGTTTTGGACGAGATTTTTGCGGACTTTAACCCGGACGTCGATTTTATCCCGTTTTGCGTCATCGCTACCGAAAAATACGCCGACAATCTCATCTCTACAAGCTCGGTTTTAGAGGTTTTACTCGTCTTTAAAGAAAACGCAGGCTTTAACGTCAAATTTATCCTAAAAAAACTAGTCGCCGCGCTGGAGGGATCAAATTTAAAGCTAAATATTAAAATTTGCGAGCTGGACGAGATTTTCGAATCTCACAAAAACGACCACAAAGCAAAGGCCGCGTTTAGCCGTATCCGCTATATCTGCGGCTCGCGTACGCTCTATAAGGCCGCTCGCTCACAGATCTATAAAACGCGCGAGTTTAACGCGCAAGAAAATCTCAAATTTTACGCCAAAAATTTAGGCGCCTTTAACGAGATCCCAAACATAAAGCAAGAGCCCGATCTAAAAAACGACCTTGGCGGCACGAACGACATCTACTACCTAAACTGCGCTCTAAACGGCTTTGAAAACGAGATCAGCATGCGCTCGCAGGCTCTAAAATTTATTGACGAAAAGGAGCTTAGCGCGCTAAATTTGGCGGCTGATTTTATCCTTTGCGTAAAATCGGCACAAAATTTGACCCTGGGCTCCGACGTTTTTGATCCGTCTAAGCTAAACGAGATCACCGCGCTCATGCAAACCAAATCCAAAAAAACGCAAGAAAACAGCAGCGTCATCTCGCAAAAGCTCTTTTCCTGCATGCACTCGGTCGCGGTTTTTTCGCGCTATCTGGTTTCTAGCTTTTATAGGAGCAAATTTAAAAGCGAGGCGAAATTTAGCGAGCTGCGAGCCGCGCGGCTAAAAAACGGATTTTATAGGTTTGAAAATACTATTTATGTCCCGCTACACGTCCGCGCTAGGCCGCTAAACGCGGTGCTAAAGCAGCTTTTGGCTCTTGGCGATGCGGAGTATAAATTTGACGTCGGAACGATCTTTTACCTAAAACGCGCGCAAATCAGCAAAGAGGACGCCGAGGATTCGCTCGCGCTTTTTAGAAAAATTTTGATGCGAAACCACGCTCACTGCATCATCAAGGCGCTTTTGGACGCGGAGATTTTGCCCGTTTTGGTTAAGCCGCTCGAACACGCCGTAAATTTGGCCGAATTTGACGGCTATCATAAATTTAGCGTCGGCGAGCACTGCGTTTTAAGCGTCAAATTTGCCGAAAATATCAAAGATAAATTCGTAAAATCGCTCTACGACGAGCTTTGTATCGAGGGGCGCACGCTGCTAAAGCTAGCTTTGCTGCTACATGACGCGGGCAAGGGGCTAGGCGGCGATCACTCGGTCGTGGGCTCAAATATTTTCCGCGCCTACGCCGCAAAGCTAAATTTGAGCGCAAAGGCCGTAAATATCGGCGTTACGCTCGTGCGCTACCACACGCTGATGAACGACGTGGCAAACCGCGAGGACATCTACGATCAGCGCACGATTTTTAGCTTTATCTCAAAGCTTGGCGACCCACAAACGCTAAAGCTATCCTACATCGTCGCTTACTGCGTGATAAATGCAACCGACGAAAAGCTCTATACGCCCTATCTGGCGCGACTTTTGCGCGAGCTTTACGGCATTTGTTTGCAAAGCTTTGAGGATGAAAATCTGCTCGATGAAGCTTCAAGGCGCGTAAAAAAGGAGCTTAGCATCAGGCGAAACGCTAAATTTGCGGCTTTAAGCGAAAATTTGAAAGAAAAAATTTTCGCCATCCGCTCAAATTTGCTCTTTGCTAAATACCAGCCAGCAGATATCATCGCTATCGCCTGGGCCGCGCAAAACGCCGATAAACTAAGCGTGCAAGTACAAAATCACCAAAGCCTGAGCATCGAAATTTACGCGCAAAACTATCCAAATTTAGCCGTTTTGCTCTCGTCTCTGGCGCATCTTGATCTTGGATTTATGGAGATTTTCGAGCTGTTTGACGGTAAATTTTACGTCAAGCTAGAGTTTAACAAAAACGTAAAATCAAGCGAGCTAGAAACCCTAAAAAACCTCATCGAGATCTCGCTAAAAAGCGGCGCCTCAGCGCAGATAAATCGCCCGATAATACTAAAAGGCGAGCTAAATTTTGACCCAAACCACTCGCAAGAGTACGCAAAGCTGGGCATAAACGCGAAAGATCAGCGCGGACTGATGGCTTACGTATTGGGAGTTTTTAAGGAATTTGATGTAAAAATAGCCAACGCCAGAATCCAAACCGTAAAAAACAGGACGCGGAATTTGCTGCTTATCGAAAAGCGCGAGGGCGTGGATTTGGGCGAAATTTTAAAATTATTAGAAAGCGAGTAAACATGTGCGGAATCGTCGGTTACGTCGGCAATAGAGAAAAAAGAGAGTTTATTTTAAACGGATTAAAAGAGCTTGAGTACCGCGGCTACGATAGCGCAGGCATGGCGGTGATGAGCCTGGATGGCGGTTGCGACAAATGCACGCAGGAAATCGCCTTTTTCAAAGCCACCGGCAAGCTTGAAAATTTAGCCAAAAAATCAGAGGGCTTTAGCTCTAGCGGCGAAGGCGTCGCGATCGGACACACGCGCTGGGCTACGCACGGCAAACCGACCGAGATCAACGCTCACCCGCACCTGGGCGAGCACTCTTTCGTCGTTCATAACGGCATCATCGAAAACTACAAAGAGCTAAAAGAGGAGCTTGAGGCAAAGGGCGTTAGCTTCCTCAGCCAAACCGACACCGAAGTAATCGTGCATCTTTTTGAGGAAAATTTAAAAACTATCGGCGAGCCGTTTAAAGCGTACGAAGCCACGGTAGCGCGCCTACACGGTGCATACGCGACGCTACTTATCACCAAAACGGCTCCGGGCAAAATTTTCTTCGCCAAGGACGCTGCGCCGCTAGCCATCGGCAAAAGCGAGGGCAAAGAGGTATTTTTCGCCTCCTCTGACGCCCCGCTGATCGGCCTAGCCAAAGAGGTGTGCTATCTGGACGACAAAAGCTACGGATTTGTAAGTCTAGACGAGATCGCGGTTTTTAAAGACGCAAAAAAACTAAGCCCGAGTTTCGCCGCGCTGCCTGCGGATAAAAGCTACGCGCAAAAAGAGGGCTTTAGATTTTTTATGGAAAAAGAGATCTACGAACAAAGCGCAGTCGTAAGCGAAACGC
>CALIWP010000107.1 GCA_938046705.1 uncultured Campylobacter sp.
GGATTTTGCTAAAAATCACAGCTGGTATATTAGCTACGCAGAGATCTTTAAGCCTCAAAGCGCGACGGACGCGAACAAAAACATCCTAAAACCGATCGTAGGCTACAACGTAGAAACGGGCGTAAAATCAGAGTACTTTGACGGCGCGCTAAATACCGCAGTCGCTCTATTTCAGGTCGTGCAAGAAAACAGAGCTATCCAAGATCCGTTAAATACCGCCAACAGCATCGCCGAGGGCAAGGTGCGAAGTCGCGGCCTAGATCTTGAAATTTCAGGCGCCTTGACCGATAGATGGAATCTTTTTGCAGGCTATACGTTTAACAAAAGCGTCTATATGAAAAGCGAGAAAAAGACCTCCACAAACGTAAACTACGACAAAGGCGCGAACGCAAAATCCTACGTACCTAAGCATTTGTTTAAAATTTACACCAGCTACGAGATACCGTTTTCTAGCAGCCAAAAGCTAAGCTTTGGCACCGGAGTTAGATGGCAGAGCGCGACTTCGGGCTTTTATCAAAACGTAGCCTACGTAGCGCCTACGCAAAAAGCCTACGCGCTTTGGGACGCGAACGTGAATTACTTTTTCAACAAAAATTTCAGCCTCGGACTCGCAGTCAAAAACATAACCGACAAAAAGTATTTCATGAACACCCAAAACAGAACCGCCGGCATGAACAACTTCTACGGCGATCCGCGAAATTTCACGCTGACGTTTAACTATACGTATTAAAGAACTTTGCTGGATTAAATTTGCGTAAATTTCGGCCTTTTCGAAGCGGTAAATAAACATACCGCTTTGCGTTTTAAATTTGAACAAAGCAGGCCAAATTTAGGCTAAAATTTGCGCCGCATAAAAATCTCTGAACGTAAATTTATCGCTCGCCGCAGAGCGCAAAAACCAAACAAAAAGGCTAAATTTGCAGATTTTAAAGAAATTTTTCATCATCGCGGGCTGGTTTTGGACGGGCAAGCGCTCGCTAGTGGCGTGGGTGATGCTGGCCGTGACGCTGGGGGCTAGCCTAGCCATCGTCAAGGTCGCGACGCTAATGAATGCTTGGGATAAAAAATTTTACGACGCGATCGAAAAATTTGAAAAAGATCTCATGCTCCCGCTTGTGGGCGAATTTCTCGTCTATACCGCCGTTATCGTGCTTTTTATCGTGATCGGAAACTGGTTTAAAAAGCTGCTTGTGATCTCGTGGCGAGAAAGTCTAAGCGAAGAGATGGAAAATCTATGGCTAAAAAACGCAAATTTCTACCGCCTATCCGCGGCCGCGGGCTTTGATAACCCGGACCAACGTATCGCAGAGGACAGCCTCCTGCTCGCCGACAAAAGCGTAAATCTCATAAAATCCATGGTTTATAACCTCTCCAAGCTTTTTGCTTTCACGTTTATCCTCTCGGAGGCGTCAAAGGTATTGCATTTTAACGCGTTTGGCCGCGAGTTCGCGCTGGAGGGCTTTTTGGTCTACGTCGCGCTCGTTTATACGATCATTAGCTCGCTTATCACGCACCTCATCGGCCGTAGCTTAAAGCGCCTAAACTACGAAAAACAGCAGGTCGAGGCCGACTACCGCGCAAATCTGCTAATCACCCGCGAAAATGCCGAAGCAGTTGCGCTAATGAATGGCGCGGGCGCTGAAAAATCGCGCTTTCGAGCGAGTTTTGGCGAGGTAGTGCGCAACTGGCGCGTCATCATGAACACCGAATTTCGCCTCGAGTGCTTTTCGGCTAGCTACCTAAAGATCACGAATCT
>CALIWP010000108.1 GCA_938046705.1 uncultured Campylobacter sp.
CAACGCTGGTGAAAAGGATAAAGTAGGATGCAAGCTAGGCAATGTCGATCAAATTTGCCCTCTTGGCGGCGAGAACGTCCTTTTTATCGTCTCGCAAAGCGATCCTGAAGGCTGGCGTAAGAAGCTATATCTGCTAGAAGGCGAGCGCGTTAGCGTTATCGCAGAGGGCGTCATTACGGTGGGCAAATCAAAGCGAAACGAAATTTACGCCCTTCTTAGGAGAGGCGAGATAGAGCTCATAAAAGGCTACGACGGCAAGGGCGGCGGCGAGCCTATCGCGAAATTTAGCCACGACGTGGAGCTAACATACGACGAGGCTGAAATTTTACCTTTCAACGACGGTAGCAAGGTGCTTTTGAGCTGCCACGACGGGATATTTTTGATCTCGCAAAGCGGCGCAAAGCTCATCCATCCGATCTATAAGGACGGGCAGCTCTACGAGGACGATGACGGCAACGCTGCACTCTACATCGACATGGCCAACGCGGCGCTATCAAGCAACAATGCTCTCATCGTCGCCGGCGAGCAGTGCGACGACCACATCCTGATGGATAGCGAGGGCGAGCAGCTCGGCAGCATCGGCGCGCAGATGGATTATCCGCACTTTTGCCTCTTTAGCGCGGACGATACGCAGCTCATCACAAACTCCTGCCACTTCTACAACGGAGTTACGATCGGCGTGGATAGGGCGCTGCTAAAGCGCGGAGTGCAGATATATCGCGATAGGGATTTTACGCTAGTAGACGACGAGATGCGCGTGTATGCGGGCGTAGCGACGCGAGACCTTTACATCCTCGGCGATGCATACGGCTACATCAGAGCAGTCGGCAAGGACGGGCGTAAAATTTGGCGCCACTATCTGGGCGGTACGATAAAGTCTATGGCGCTAAGCGAGGACGGCAGCGTGCTATTTGTGGGTACATACGGCGGCAGGCTGCATAAACTACGCCTCGGCGCAGGCCAAGACAGCCACACGATCGGCAACGGCAACCACAAAGAGGAGTTTAGACTGATCGCTTACGAGGATAAAATTTATCGGTGGTAGCCGCGGCGCGTTGCTTTAGCGGTACTTTGCCTTGCGAGCGTTTGCGAGTTTGTCGTGCGATGTTTGTTAGT
>CALIWP010000109.1 GCA_938046705.1 uncultured Campylobacter sp.
GCCGAAATTCGATGCGAAGATATGGGTGCTCGGCGAAGCGTATTATTCGATCGACTGCGACTACCAGCTATCGGCGTATTTGCAGTATCCAAACTACGCGCAAAGGTCGCAGGAGGACTTTTTAAAGCCCTATTTTGAGCTGTATCTAGCGAGACGGCAGATCGCGTTTGAGCACGGCGAGGTTGTCGTTTTTGCGCATTAAATTTACGCTTCTAAAGGAACTAAATGCAAACGGACGCTTTTGGCTGGCTAAAATTTGAGCTCTACGAGTATCTAAAACTATACGATGCGGGCTTAAAAAAGCGAGCAAATCAGCGTCTAAAGAGCACTGTTAGTAAATTTAAAAGCGAGTTTAGCCAGACGCAGCGGGACTGCGCGCTGGATGAGCTCTGCCGCGAAATTTTAGACGAAAATAAAAGCGAGCTAAAAAATCTAAAAAACCGCGGCAACGGCGAGCTGCCTTTTGAGCTCGGCGAGCTAGTCGGCGAGTATCTAAAATGGCGCTGCGACGCAGGCGAGATGCCGCATCTGCGCTGGGCGTACCAGATCTGCACGCGCGGCTTGCGGGAGCTTGATAGGAATGAGCTTTTGCGCAGTGCATACTGTCATGAGCGCTGCGACGCACGAACCGTGGAGCTATACTTTTGTATGCTACTAGACGCGCTAGACTGGGGCGCGCACCATTTCCCTGAGGGTTGTCTGATAGAGCGCGCATACTATGAGCAACTAACCCGCGAAGCTCGCGACGCAATAGAAAAGCACGAGATAAGCACGCGGCTAAATTTAGAGTTTGAATACTTTGCAAAGCTTTACGAATGCTATTTTGAGTTTAAATCTCGCGGCGGCGAGGTTGATTTTTACACTCTGTGCAAAGAGACTGGGCTAAATTTCGCGCCCGTAAAGTCTTTTTATTATGAGTAGCGAATGGTCGCTAAATTTGACTATAAATTTGAAACGAGCGTCAAATTTGTAGCTCAAAATTTGGTGTTTAGTTAGTCGCAAACGATACGCTAAATTTTAAGATTTAAGAAAAATGTGGCTCGGTTTAAATTTTAACACAAATTTTATCCGCGCGTCACAGCTCGGCAAACGCTCAAATTTACGCCTACGCCGCGATATTTTGCAGATTTTCAAAGCTAAATACGTTTAGCCCGTTTTTGTATTCGTAGCTTAGAGTTAGCTTATGAGCTTTGATTATATTTTCAACGATGTAGAGTCCTAGACCAAAGCTCTTTTGCGCGCTTTCGCCCTTGGTAAAAGGCTCGACGTAGTGGCGCAGCTCCTTTGACAGCCGCTCGCCTTCGTTGATAAATTTGATCGACTCTCCCGTGATAGTTATATTTACGTGCTTGTTTGGGGAGTATTTTAGCGCGTTATCGATCATATTTTTGGCGGCGATAGCCAGCAGCTTAAAGTCGGCGTTTAGACTCACGTCCTCTAGCTTGCTAATGGTGACCTGTCCTGGATCTACCATCGCGATATCCAGAGCCTCGTCGATGACGTCGTCGATACGGCAAATTTTGGTGTTATTTAGCTCGATGTTTGACGTAACTTGCTCGACGGCGGCAAATTCGTTTATGAGATTTTCGAGTTTTATAAACACCGACACGAGGCGCTCTTGGTTTTTGCTTTTTTCGATCATTTCGGCGGCGAGGCGGCCTTTGGTGATCGGCGTTTTTAGCTCGTGCATTATGTTTCTTAAAAACAGCTTGCGCGATGCGTTTAAGTTTTTAATCTGAGACACCGCGTCGTAAAACGCCTCCGCAACCTCGGAAATCTCGTCGTTACCGCTGCTGACGTTTTGCACTTCGTCGATCTCGCCCGCGGCAAATTTAGCTATCTGGCGCTTTAGTTTTCTTAGCGGTTTTAGCTTCCTGATAACAAAAACGTAAGCGGCAAGAAGTATGATCGCGACTAACGAAAAGATAATCTTGATGATGTCGTAGCGGTATGGCTGGTAGTCATTGTCCTTTAAAAGCAGGACTTTATCGACGTGCTGGACTTTTAGATAGTGGTGATTTTGATAGATCATGATAGCGCTGGATCCGATGTCTGCGGATATCTCCTCAAGTACGGTTGCGTTTGCTAGGATATCCTCTTTTTGTTGCTCGTTAGTTATCTCCGGCATCTTAAAGTCGCCCGTTTGACGCTCGTACTCTTTTTCGTTTATGATACCGCTCATCAAAAAGAGCTGATTTCTAGCGATCGTGGAGTACTTGGCGTTTAGCTCGCGCGCGTAGTTTTGCTTGTCGTAGTCCATCAGCCACAAAAACGCGAGAAATATGCTCGTAAGTGCAAGCGCGAAGATAAAAGTGATGGTGTAAAAAACCGATGAGCGTTTCATTTGCGGGCTTTATGTTAAATTTACTGCATTAGCTTGTAGCCGATGCCGCGGATAGCGTGGATGTATTTTGGCTCTTTTGGGTCGTCGCCTAACTTGCCTCTGATGCGCCCGATGATGACGTCGATGCTCTTATTTGTCGAGTCCTCGCTGATGCTCGCGCAGTTGTAGATGAACTCCTCGCGCGTGATGGCGCCGCCTTCTTTTTGAAGCATGTATTTTAGGATGTCGTACTCCGCTGCGGTCAAATTTAACGGCTCGCCTTTTAGCGTGATGACGTGTTTAAAGTCGTCTACCGCGATATCTTTCTCGCGCGCAGGCTCTTTTGTACCGCTTAAATTTGCACCCGCTACAGTGCTTTGGCGGCGCAGATGGCTTTTGATACGAGCTAGCAGCTCCTGTGGGTCGTAGGGCTTTGGCAGGTAGTCGTCCGCGCCGTTATCTAGGGCGTTTACTTTGTCCGTGATGTCGTGGCGTGCGCTAGAGATGATGATGGGTACGTCGTGGCGCTTACGGATCTCTTTGCACACCTCTAGGCCGTCTAGTCCCGGTAGCGTGAGATCTAAGATCACGAGGTCGAATTTTTCTACGTTTAACGTTGAAAGGCCGATATACGGCTCCTCTGCAATCTTTACATCCATATCGCTTTTTGCTAAAAACTCGGTCAAAATTTCCGCCAGCTCCAGGTCGTCTTCTATCATCAGAATTTTTATCATTTTATGTCCTTTTGGGGATTATAGCGAGTTTTGACTAAATTTTTAATGGCTGTAGCGGCTTATTCGGCGAGCGCTTTTTCGTTGCCGGCTAAATTTAGCTCGGCAAACTATCTGCCTAGCATGCGCTAAATTTTGTTTGCTAGTAAAATTTGAGCCAAACTAAGATGCTCAAATTTGAAACTAGAAATTTAATCAGGTCAAATTTAAAATGATAGAGTGTCAAATTTGACGGGTAAAATTTGAGATAAAATTTGGAAAACTTAAAAGAAAAGGCGCAGTTTCCCGCGCCTTAGAGTAGAAATTATTTTATAACAAGACCTTGGAAAAGTCCGCCGCGATTAACCCAAACGAGCGTTTTTTTGCCTTTAGTGCTTGCTAGGGCTTTGTTAAAATCATCCATATTTTTGATATTTTCCTCGGCGATTTGGATGATGATGTCGCCTTTTTCAAAGCCTATTTTTTCGGCATTTGAGCCAGCTTTTACGTCTGTTACTAGGATGCCTGTAGCATCGGGGGCTAGGCGGTATTTATACCTTGCGTTGTCGTCGATCGCCGTGACGCTAAGACCCTCGATCGCCGTGCCGTTTTTTGCCGCCGGGGTGCTTGATTTTGTATTGGCGTTAGCTAGTTTTATCTTGGCGGTTTCGATTTTACCGGAGCGCTCGTAGGTTAGCGTGATCTCTTTGTTTGGAGCTAGCGAGCCGATGAGGTTTTTGAGGTCGTTGGCGTTTTTGATCTCTTTATCGTCGATTTTGATGACGAGGTCGCCTCGTTTTAGTCCCGCGACATCCGCAGGAAGGCCGCTTTCTACGCTACTAATAAGCGCGCCTTCTTTGTTTTTATAGATCTCTTTTTGCTCTTCGTTTAGATTTGCTATCATCACGCCGATATATCCACGCTCGATCTTGCCGTCTTCGATGAGTTTTTTGGCGATATCTTTAGTCATATTTGACGGGATGGCAAAGCCGATGCCGTTGTTTCCGCCGCTGCGGCTAAGTATGGCCGAGTTTATGCCTACTAAGTAGCCGCGGCTATCGACTAGCGCACCGCCCGAGTTGCCTGGGTTTATCGAGGCGTCTGTCTGGATGAAATTTTCATATTGATTTAGACCTATGTTATCTTTGTTTAGGCCTGAAACTATGCCCTGAGTGATGCTACCGCCCACGCCGAAAGGATTTCCGATGGCAAATACGATATCGCCTTCCATTAGTTTAGCCGAGTCGGCAAACGGTATGGCTTTTAGCTCTTTGGCGTCTATTTTTATGATGGCTAGGTCGGTTTTTGGGTCAGTACCGATGATTTTGGCTTTATACTCTTTGTCGCTATCTAGCAGCGTGACTACGATCTCGTCGCTATCTTCTACGACGTGGTTATTTGTCACAATGTAGCCGTCGCTAGATATGACGACGCCAGATCCTAGCGAGCTGCTTTTTTGTTTTTCTTGAGGGATATTAAACTGAAATCCGAAAAAGTCCTTGAAAAACGGATCGCTAAACATATCGTTCATATCTGCTACGTTGCTGCTGACGGTTTTTGTAGTGGAGATATTTACGACCGATTTTTTAGCATCGGCGATAGAGCTGTTGTAGGACAGCACGACGTTTTTGTTAAATTCCGGATTTATTCTCGTAAAATCCTCTGCGGGTTCGTTAAAGTTTATGCTTGCGGCAAAGATCGCGCAAGAAGTAGCCAAAGATAATATCATTATCTTTTTCATTACTTTTCCTTTTGATAAAATTTTTTTCAAAGCGCGATTATATGGCGTTAAGCTCAACGTAAAGTTAATTATTATTTAAGTCGTTTAAAATCATTTCGTTTACTATACTTGATTGACATACGCTAAATCTTTATGCTATAATCCCTATAAAATTAATTGACTAGAAGGACATAATATGAGCAATAGTCTTTACGAAACGTTAGGGGTGTCCGAAAAGGCCACTAGCGACGAGATCAAAAAGGCCTATCGTAGGCTAGCACGAAAGTATCATCCCGATATCAACAAAGACCCTGGCGCGGAGGATAAATTTAAGGAGATAAACGCCGCGTATGAAATTTTAAGCGACGAAAAAAAGCGCGCGCAGTACGACAGACACGGGGACGCGATGTTTGGCGGGCAAAATTTCCATGACTTTGCGAGCAGCTCGGGTATGGGAAATTTGGACGAAATTTTAAAAAATATCTTCGGCGGAGGCGGTTTTAGCAGCTTTTCAAGCAGAAGCGGCTTTAGTGGATTTAGGCAAACAGGCGGTTTTAGCGGCTTTGAGGACGATGAGGATCTAGACTCTCGCGCGAAGGTAACTATCCCATTTGACGTAGCGGTAAAGGGCGGCGAGCACTCGATAAATTTTAACGGCGAAAACATCAAAATAAAAATTCCAAACGGAATCAATGACGGCGAAAAGCTTCGCATAAAAGGCAAGGGCAGTGGCGGTCGCGGAGATCTAATACTAACCGTAAATATCGCGCCTAGCGACGAGTACGAAAGAGACGGCGACGATCTATATAAAGACGTGCTAATCCCGCTAAAAACGATGATGTTTGGCGGTAAGATAGAGGTAAAAACGCCTAAAAAAGACGTAACGATAAAAATCGCCGAAAACTCAAAATCTGGGCAAAAAATCAGGCTCAAAGGGTACGGCGTGCAAAATAGAAAGAGCGGGATATTCGGCGATCTGTACTTGAGGGCGCGCGTGTCGCTGCCAGACGTAAATGCCCTAGATGGCGAGCTAGCCGAACTCATGAAGCAAAAACTCCCGGAGGCATAAGATGAAACAATACGAAGAACCGGTCTATCTAATAAGCGTCGTAGCCAAGGTACTCTCCATACATCCGCAGACGCTGCGCCAATACGAGCGCGAGGGGCTATTAGAGCCATCAAGAACCGAGGGCAAGATGCGCCTTTACTCGGAAAAAGATATGGACCGTATCAAGATGATACTGCGCCTAACGCGCGATCTAGGAGTAAATTTAGCGGGCGTTGATATCATCTTGCAGCTAAAAGATCAGATCGAGCAGTCTGAAGTCATGATAAAACAGATGAAAGAGGAGCTAGCTAAAATGGAGCAGGGCGGCGTGCCGTCTAAAAAGGCTCTGGTAAAGCGCAAAAATAGCTTTGATCTCATCTTTTATGATGATAAAAATTAATCCTTTTTATCCGTTAAAAAGGTAAAATCTGGTAGAATTTTTTTACAAAACGCGCCAAATTTGAGGCTTTAAGTGTGCTAAATTTAGCCTTAAATTTGCCCCGCTTTGAACCCAAATGAGGCACAATGTTAGAAACTTTTTTACTATTTTTCTCTATCCTACTTATCGCTTGTATCGTCTCTAGCAAGGTTTCAGATAGATTCGGTATCCCGTCGTTAGTCGTATTTTTGGCGGTTGGGATGCTGGCTGGCTCGGACGGACTGCTAGGCATCGCCTTTGATAGCCAGCTCATCGCTCATGATGTGGGCATAATCGCACTTATTTTTATCCTCTACACTGGCGGGCTTGATACGAATTTAAAATCGATAAAGCCTATCATGATGAGTGGCATCATGCTCGCGACCGTTGGCGTCGTGCTGACGGCGGCTCTGGTCGCACTTTTGGTTAAATTTTTACTAGGGCTAACTTGGCTTGAAGCCTTGCTTTTTGGAGCGATCATCTCCTCGACCGACGCTGCGGCGGTGTTTGCGATCCTTGGAGCGAAGGAAATTTTGCTAAAAAATAACATCCGACCGCTTTTGGAGCTAGAGTCTGGATCAAACGATCCGATGGCGATTTTCCTCACTGTCACAATGATACAAATCATCGCCCTAAACACCGTCCCAGACGCCTCTGACATCACTCTCGCACTCATCAAGCAGTTTTTACTCGGCGGGCTGATGGGCTATGTATTTGGCGTCGCGCTACCTGGGCTTTTTAACCGTCTAAGGCTTGAGTACTGGGGGCTATATCCTGTTTTTTCGATGGCTTGGGTCATGCTTTTATACGTGCTAGCGGGCAAGGTCGGCGGCAACGGCTTTTTGGCCGTTTATATCGCGGGTATGTTTATAAATAAAAAAGAGTTCGCGCATAAGAAAAATTTGATCGGTTTTCACGACGGTATCGCGTGGGCGATGCAGATCGTCATCTTTTTGACGCTGGGACTTTTGGTAAATCCTTCTCAGCTGCCCGCCGTCGCGCTTGCGGGCACAGTGATCGCGTTTTGGATCATGTTCGTCGCGCGTCCTATGGGCGTTTTTCTCTCGCTTTTACTTTCTAGATACAATATCAAAGAAAAGATGTTTATCTCATGGGTCGGGCTTAGAGGCGTCGTTCCTATCGTACTTGCGACCTATCCGTTCGGGGCAAATTTGCCAAACTCGGAGCTGATTTTTAACACGATATTTTTCGTCGTGTTCGTCTCGATCATCATCCAAGGCATGACGCTAGAAAAGGTCGCGCAAAAATGCGGCGTCAAAGAAGAGGTCGTAGCCGAAGAGGTCGAGATGTCGAACTTGCCGATCTTTTACCACACTTTACGTCAGCACACCATACGCTTTGACGCCGAAGTCGTCGGTAAAAACCTAGCCGAGCTCGAGCTTCCTAGCGACTTTTTGGTGCTACTCATCAAGCGAAAGGGCGAATACATCAAACCGACGGGCTCATCAGTATTTGAGGATGGCGACTTGCTACTGATCCAGTGCGAGGACGAAAACAAATATAACGAAACCTTAAAGACTTTTACGGCGTAAATTTGAGGTAGCGTCGGTTTAAATTTACTGCCGTTAGCGCTAAATTTGATCTTGCGGCGATCAGATAAATTTGGCGCAAATTTACGAATAAAAAGCAAAAAAGGAGGGCGGGCTTTATTTTCTACTTTGGTGCGGCGATCGGCCGTTTGCATAAAATTTAAAGAAAGGAAATAGAAATGAAATTTAAGGATTTGACCTTATCTACATTTTCAAGCGCATTTCGTAG
>CALIWP010000110.1 GCA_938046705.1 uncultured Campylobacter sp.
TTTCCACGTTTTTCATCTTGTCCGCGTTATCAAAGCGCGAGTTGTTTTCGGCGCCCAGCTCGCTAACCAGCTCCGCCTGCGCTGCCGTGGGGATCTGCACGGCGAAATACCCGCTCTTTTCGATGAGCGTCCTCGTGTATGAGCCGTTGTGCGGCACGATGGTAACCTTGTCATAATCAAGCGCCTGCGCCCACGTTATCGCCATCGCATTGACGTCATCGCCGTATTTGGCCGATACGAGCGTGGTCGCGCCCGGGTTTGGGATATGATTTTTGTAGATCTACTTTTATGATCGCCATTTTTGCTCCTTTAACCTGGTTTTTGTTAAATTTTTAGGCCGTCTTGACGGGCGCTTTTAAATTTGACTTCAAATTTACCCTCGCCTCGCCAGGCCGCCATATCAAGCCCAAAAGCCGCAAATTTAGCTAAATTTACCGCGCTTTTTGGCAGTGCTCTCCGTACGGCACCAGCTCGCAAAGCCGCGCATGCAGCCGCTTCACCTCAGCCTCGCCGGAGATCTCGCGTAGCTCTTTTTCGTGATATTTAGCTAGCATGATGCAGCCTGCGAGCATATCCGTTTCGTGGCAGCTTCTAACAAGCGCCATTACCCCTTCCTTGGCCCCATAAGGCATCGCCATCGTGCCGAATCTAAAACATCGCCAAGCGTCCATCTCGCACGCCTTGCGCATATAGCCGACCGCCTGCTCCGGCGCGCTGCTACCGATCGCTAACCCTAGATGCTCGCATCCTAGCGCCGAGCCCTTTTCGCAGGCGATTTCATACAGTTTTTTCGCGCGTTTTTCGTCTCTAGCCGGCGCGTCGTCAGCATCAAAACTCTTGCCGTACTGCACGCAAGCATCCTGATAGCCGCTATCGCAAGCCGGACTCAAAATCTCCCTGGCGGCGATAAAATCCTTGTTATTTATGTGCATTTCGCCCGCCGCCGCGCACGCGTCAAATTTGCCCTCCTTGCACGCGCCGAGTAAAATTTGCATCGCCTCGCGGATGTCTTTTTCGTTTTGCTTTTTGGCCTGTTTTTGGTAAAACAAGATCACTCGCTTGCAAGCTCTAGCGTCCTTTTGGGCGCACGATTTTTTGAGCTCCTCGTACCTCGCGCTTAAAAACGCCTCTTTTTCGGGGCTGAGTTCGCCTTTTTTGGGCTCGCCGGCCACAGCCGCGATAGCAAAAAGCATCAACACAATCAAATTTTTCATTTTATACCTTAAATTTATTTTCTTAGCGCCCTTGCGAGGCTAATGCCCATTATTATAATTAAAATTTGCAGCTTTTTACAAGGTGCCGAGAATAATTTAAAGGGCAAATTTGCCCTTTAAATTTTAGTTTAGTAGAAGTGATTTTATATCTATTTTTTGCTCGATCATCTTGCTTTCAAGCATAAATTCTTGCGTAGCTTCAAGCGCTTTTATATCTTCAGCCGTGATCTTTGGACTAAAGTCATACTGAGGATACATGCTCTTTACCGCCTCTAGGCTAAGCCCGGTCTCCTGGGCTGTGAGTTTGAGCGCCTCCTCTTCGTTTGCATTTATAAATGCCAAAATTTCATCCTGAGCCTTTTTAAATTTCTCAACGACATCTTTATGTTTTTTATAAAACTCTCCACTTGTTGCCGTCACTATGACCGGTGTGATGACGCCTTTGCCGGTTGTGACTACATTTAGGCCTGATTTTTGAGCGTTATAAGCAGCAGGTCCCGCAAGAAGCGCCATATCAACGCTACCGTTTTCTAGCGCAGCCTGCGCAGCCGGGATGCCCATAGATACGAACTCGACGTCATTTATGCTAAGCCCTCCAAGAGCTAGGTATCTAACCAAAAGCTCGTTTAAGATCGTGCCTTTTGGG
>CALIWP010000111.1 GCA_938046705.1 uncultured Campylobacter sp.
CGTAGCACGACGCAAAGGAAGGCGACGCTCTACTTCGCTTCGCTCGTAGCTGCAAACAGACCGTAAGTAGAAAGCCCTTCCGCCACCCAAGAAAAAGAAAAACTAAAAAATTTGGAGAATCTTAAATTTAACCAAACCAAATTTAGCATCTTAAAGGTGCAGGTCTCAGCAGATAAAATTTAAATTTTCGACGAAATTTAATATAAAAACGGGAACCCCCAAACGCCGAAAAAAAGTAAAAAAAGGAAACAAATGCTAGAAGCTCTTAGCTTAAATTTTATGCAAAACGCCCTGCTGGCGGGCATCCTCGTTAGCATCGCCTGCGGCGTGATCGGCACGCTCACGGTTATAAACCGTATGGTTTTCATCGCGGGCGGCATCGCTCACGGCGCATACGGCGGGCTTGGTATCGCGTTTTATTTTTCGCTCGAGCCGCTGCTTGGAGCGAGCTTGTTTTCCGTATTTTTGGCGCTACTTATCGCCACGATCACGCTCAAAGACAAGAGCAAGATGGACTCCGTCATCGGCGCGCTGTGGGCGTTTGGCATGGCGTTTGGCATCATCCTCACTGACCTAGCGCCGGGCTATAACGTCGATCTAATGAGCTATCTTTTTGGTTCGATTTTGGCGGTGCCGCAGGGCGATCTTGTTTTTATGGCGGTCGCAAACTGCGTCATACTCGCGTCCGTCGCGCTATTTTACCGCCAGTTTGAGGCGCTTAGCTTTGACGCGGAGTTTGCCAGGCTGCGCGGCGTGCGCACGACGCTGCTCTACTACGCGCTAACGTGCATGATGGCGCTAAGCGTCGTGATGACGATACGCGCGGTCGGACTCATCCTGGTTATCGCGCTGCTCACGATCCCGCCGTATATCGCGGGTGCGGTCTCGAGCCGCCTGGGCACGATGATGCTAAACGCCGCGCTCATCTCGGCCGCGTTTTGCGTGAGCGGGCTGTGGCTGAGCTTTGAGGCGAATCTCACTAGCGGCGCAAGTATCATCCTCATCGCTTCGGTTTGCTTTTTTATATTTACGGCGGTAAAAAGGCGGTAGATTCGGCGTTTTGGGTTAAATTTGATGAAATTTGACTCGCGATCTGCAGCTTAAATTTGATGTCAAATTTGCAGTCGCTAGCATATACGGGCAAATTTGACCAAGCAAAGCCAAATCAGATAAATTCCTTCTCCAAAGGCTGTTTCGCGTTGCCGTCGGCATCGAAAAGCACACGCCCGCATACTTCGCAAACCTCATCCCTGGGCGATGACTCGTCCTCATCTAGTTGCCATACGGACATTTCGCCGCACTTGCAGTTTATGACGTAAAGGATCTGTCTTTTGCGACGCTTGCCCCACGGTGCGATATCCCAAAACAGCTCCTCGCGCTTGCCTAGCTTTTTAAAATCTT
>CALIWP010000112.1 GCA_938046705.1 uncultured Campylobacter sp.
TTTGGCGATGGCATCTACGAGGTGGTGCCTGTGCTAAACGGACGGCTCGTGGATAGGGAGGATTTTTGGGAGAGATTTGAGAGAAGCCTGGCTGCGATCGAGCTAAGCTTACCGCTTTCAAAGAGCGATTTTGGAGGAGTTTTAGAGGAAGTGGTCTGGCGAAATAACCTAAAGGAAGGCGGCGTTTATATGCAGATCACCCGCGGCGTCGCCGACAGGGATTTTAAATTTATAAAAGGCTTAAAGCCGACTTGTTTCGTCTTTTGCTACGAAAAAGATATAGTCGCAAACCCCGACGCGGCGACTGGCATCGAGGTCGTTAGTGTCGAGGATATCCGATGGAAGCGCCGCGACATCAAGTCCATCTCGCTTTTAGCTCAGTGCTACGCCAAAGAACAAGCTGTAAAGGCCGGCGCCTACGAGGGCTTTATGGTCGAAAACGGCTTTGTGACCGAGGCGACCAGCTCGTCTGCGTTTATCATAAAAGATAACGTCCTGATAACTAAGCCGCTTTCAAATGAGATTTTGCCTGGTATCCGTCGCAAGGTGATTTTAGGCTTTGCCGAAAAGGCGGGGCTCGAGATCAGACAGCGACCGTTTACGATGCAAGACGTTTACGATGCCGACGAGGTGTTTATCTCGGCTGCGACGCTGCCGATATTGCCCGTCGTCAAGGCCGACGGCAAGCCGATAAGCGGCGGCAAAGTCGGTAAATACGTGCCTATGCTAAGGCAAATGTATATAGATAGAATCAAAAAAGAGGCTGGGCTTTAGGCTAAATATGGCGTTTAAGCCTGCCTTATGCTTTGCGTGAGGCGGCTTGAAATTTGCCAAATTTGGCGGCTAGCTCGCAAAAAGCTTTGGCGAATTGGGTCGTCGAATTTGACGCGATGTGTGTTAAATTCAAGCCCAAATTCGTCAAATTTGGCTTAACCAAACGGCAGTAAATTTGCCGTCCGAAGAATTAGTAAATTTGAGTCAAAAACGCCTACCTGCCATCAAATTTCGGAACTAACGATGAAAAATAAACCCAAAATTTTAATCAGCGCCTGTTTGCTCGGCGAAAACTGCAAGTATAACGGCGGCAATAACGCAGATGCTATCCCTGTGGACGCGCTCGATAAATTAGATCAAATTTACGAGCTCGTCACCGTTTGTCCGGAGTGTATGGGCGGACTAACGACCCCGCGTGAGCCTGCCGAAATTTGCGCCAGCGGACGGGTGCTTACTAAATTTAGCGGCCGCGACGTTACGGCCGAGTTTATTTTAGGCGCTCAAATTTGCGCCGATATCGCCCGCGAAAACGGCTGTAAAATCGCTATTTTAAAAGAGCGAAGCCCAAGCTGCGGAAGCGGCGAGATCTACGATGGAAGCTTTACTGGGCGGATCGTCAGCGGCGACGGCCTAACCGCGGCGGCGCTAAAAAATATAGGCGTTCGCATCGTCGGTGAGAGTGCACTTGCGGAGCTAAATTTGGAAAAAGAAGCGCAAAATGGCCAAGTGGATAAACATTAAAGATATAGCTGGCAGTGCGAAATTTTACGCCGGAGCGGCGATTAGAATAATGCCCGTGCCCGCGGGCTGGAGGAGGGAAATTTTATCCCTGAAGGCGGGCTTGTTTACCTTGTCTCGGGCAATGCTTCAGATAAGAGTTATTTTAACTGCGTCTGCCTAAAGCCCGGGCGAAGAAGGAAACGTGATCTGCCACCTCGAGCGAAATGCTAACTGCGTGCTTGGAAGCGAGATCAAGCGGATGTTTGAAAGCGAATTGCAAGAGGCGTTTATAAGTAAAAGAATTAAGATCGCGGTAAATTAAGCAGCAGGGGTTTGTTGGCAAAATTTGCTAGCTAGCGGCGCAAAAGTTGTTATAAATTTGTGCGTATCAAATTTCTAGTGAGACTTTGGAAAAATTACCGCTTGAAATTTTATCTAAATTTTTCGGTAAGATTTTCGGAGGCTTTAGGCTTGGTATAATCAAATCGTAGCCAAATTTGGCAAGCAAAACGTAGCCATGAAACAAACGACAAGAATGGAAGCAAATTTGCGAGCGGCGTAAAATTTGTAAAAACGGTAAAAAAATATGGGCGACGGCAAAACAGCAAATCGCCGCCCTAAATTTAAAAAACGGCAGGTCAAATTTTATCGTCGTCCGTCTGGCTTGCGCAAAATTTACGAACTATAAAACGCAGGCTAAACCAATACCGCGTCTTTTCGGCGTCAAATTTAACCGCCCAGCCCATACCAAAGCTAAATTTAGCAAACAACAAAAAGGGTGGCGAGCCTCTCGCAATCGCTTGCAAATTTTTGCCAAATATCAAAAAGCACGTAAACGCGAAAATGACCCGCTTGCCGAAATCAAACCGCCGAATTTAATCCTGTTTTTGTTAAAAACGTAGCTGAACTTGACGGCAAATTTAATCCCGGTTTAGCTCAAATTTGCCACAGAAGCGATAGATTTTTCGTGTCGTCTGCCTTAAATTTTACGCCAAAAAGCGGCAAAGCAAAATTTATTCGCACCTTCTTGATTGTAGCTTAAATTTACGGTCTGCGACGCCTCGCTACCAGCCAAAAAATAACGATAAATTTGAGCCAAATTTCACTCAAATTTATCGTTAAAACCGCCGTCAAATTTATCTTAGATGCCCAAATTCCGGTCTATACTCGAAGTGCATCGTATCAAAGCTCACCCAGCGCCCGCCCCAGATAAAGCCGTGTTTTTCAAAAACGCGCACGATCTCCTCGGGGATTTGATTGCGGTAGCGGCCGTCCTTGCTCCAGCGCCAGTAGTCGCTCTTGTCGGTATTTATGTCGATCGCGATGCCGTAGGAGTGGGAGCTCTTGCGCTTTGTGCCCTCGATCACGCGCCAGTTAAACGTGCCAGACGGGTTATCAAGAAATTTTAGTAGCTCGGGTTTTTGCAGGGCCAGCGCGTCAAGCTCGTTTGAGACGGCTTGCAAGGCGGTTGCCGCGCCGTTTTTGGAGTTAAATTTAAACGTCTTGCCGCCGTGATTTTTTAGCCAAACGACGTCGGTTAAATTTGCCTTCACTTCCGCCTCGCTCGCGCCGTAAATTTTATCCAAAAGCTCATAGTTTCGGTATCTGCCAGCGTCATTGCTAGGTAGAGCCAGAGGTTTAAATAGCGGATAAGGCTGCGCAAAAGTGTCCTCGACGTCGGCGAGATTTAGCAGATGCGCAGTATCTTCTGCCTCGATGTCGTCAATTTTAATTTTGCTGCCGTCAGCGAAAATCACCTCGTTGCCGACGATTTTCACGCCGTAAGCTTTTTCGATCGCCGATTTTTTCGCGCGCTGCGCCTCTTCGCCGCTAGCCACTTCAAAGGTATTCATGGAGTTTATCCGCGAAACCAGCAAACGTTTTGGATCGATGTCTGCTACGTCCGAGCCGATTTTTAGCGTCGTGATCGCTATGCCGCCGATCATGGCTCTGCCGTTATCTTTCGTGCGGATACCCCAGACGTCGTGCACGGCGAGCGGTTCGTCGCCGCGCATACCCGCATAAAGCATGATGTGTCCGTTCATGTGAAATAGCGTTCTATACGGCACTGCCTGCGTTTTGATGACATTTAGTTTTTCTTCCGCGCTTAAATTTGCCAGGCTTACGACCTTGCCGATTTGGCCTTGCGCCTTTGAGTTTCGCGGCAGCCACACGCCAAAGCTGCCTAGAAAATCCTGCAAAAACAGCGAGCAGTCGCGCTTGCCGCCAAACCCGCCCCAGCCGTAGCTTTGCCCGAGTAGCGATGACGCCAGCGTTCTTACGTTTTCGTCGCTAAATTTAAGCGGAAAGCGGCTTGCGCTTTGTTTTGAGATCTCGTAGTTTTTTAGCCCGTTTTGGGTCTGGATTTTGCCGTAAAATTTGAACTGATCCTCGCTTTGAAACGGCAAAATCGCGCCTATACGCCCGTAAAATAAAAAGTTGCCGTTTTTGTCGTAGACGGGCTCTTCGTCTTTGATAACACTTAAAAATTTGGAGTTTTTTAGCTCCTGCACGGCCTCTGCGCTTAAAATTTTGATTTCGGTCGATTTCACCCAGGCCCATGCGGCGTCGCTACCTACGAACGCCCACGCGCCGTCGGCCGAAAAGTGCGAAACGTAAAGCGGATAACCGATAGAGACGAAAGATAGCTGGGCATAATCAAACGGCAGCCCCTCGCCCGCGCGCACGGGATTATAAAGCACGGCCTCGTCGGTCGGTATATTTCGTAGGCTAGTATTTGCCGTCGTTACTGCGGGCAAAGAAACCTTGCCGAAGCTCTCTATGCTTGCGTTTTTGCGCACTTTTTCAAACCATTCGTTTGGTATTTTGCGCATATTTGAGAAATAATACTGCCTTTTTGACGTGTTTTTATAGTAATCTAGCGCCCAAAAAGCGTCTTTTGCAGTGGTTGAGGGTGCTTTTAGATCAAGCGAGTTAAAGCGTTTTTGTAGCAGAGCTTCGCCGCTACTTTGCGCTTCAAAAGGCAGTATCGGCAGCGCATTCGCATTTTGATCGACGTCAAATTTTAGATAACTGATGTGGCCTAAATTTTCGTCCGCGCTCTCCTCGGGCATATCATATGCTGGCGCGGCGTTAGCGCCTTGATCCGGTAAATTTACCGCGCTTGGCACATCTTTTGGCGATGCGCAACCGCCCAGCATCGCTAGCGCCGTCGCTACGGAAAATATAAATTTGTAAAATTTCAATCTCACTCCTTAAAAATAAGCTATAATTTTACAAAAAATTAGGGAAATTTGTGCTAAACCAGCTCTTAGAAATCTTAAAAAAATCAAACGTCTTTCTCACCGGGCGCGGCGGCGTGGGCAAAAGCCACCTCACGCAAGCAGTCATTAAGCACTATAAAAGCGAGCTAAAAAACGTCGTCGTGCTGGGCAGCACCGGCATCGCAGCGGTAAACGTCGGCGGAGTGAGCGTGCATAGTTTTTTTAAATTCGGCATTTGCTCAAACCTTGAGGAGCTGCGCGGCTACGACCGCAAACAGCGCGGAAAGCTTGGCGAACTAAAAAAGATGCTAGACGCCTGCGATCTCATCGTGATAGACGAAATTTCGATGATCAGCGCGGGGCTAATGGATATGATTTATTACCGCCTGATGAGCTCGAAATTTGTCGGGCGCGTGATGCTCGTGGGCGACTTTTATCAGCTGCCGCCCGTGCGAAAAAACGGCGAAGACGGCAACTCGCTGTTTAAATTTCTTTACGCTTTTAACTCTAGCTCGTGGCATGAATTTGAGTTTAAAAATATCGAACTGGTCGTCTCAAAACGCACGAAAGATAAGAAATTTTACGATATCTTATCCATGCTTCGCGTCGGGCGACTTAGCGAAGAGGTGTTTAGCTACATTGAAAATTTACGCGTGCCAAGCGTGCAGGTAGATGACGATACGAGCGTGCTTTTTGGGCGTAACTACGAAGCCGACGAGCTAAATAACAAGATGCTCTCTAAACTACCCGCGCAGCTTGAAAGAGCCGAGGCGCTAGTTGAAATTTACGATGAAAATTTAAACGAAAACGCGCTGGATCGCTGGATCGCAAATCTCTACGCGCCTGAAATTTTAAATATAAAAATCGGCGCGAAAGTTATATTTACCGTAAATAAATGGGGCGAGTACTATAACGGCGAGCGCGGGCAGATAATGCAAATTTTAAAAGAGGGCGGCGAGATAAAAAGCGTCATCGTACAAAAAGCTGACGGCGAGATCGTCGAGGTGGAGCGAGCGAGATTTGATATGAGCGAGTTCGTGATGGAGGGCGAGCATTTACAGGAGCGCGCGAGGGCGTCTTTGACGCAGTTTCCGCTAAAGCTAGCCTACGCGATCACGATACATAAATCCCAAGGCATGAGCATCGAAAATTTAGTCTGCGACCTAAATCACATCTTTGCCAACGGACAGCTCTACGTCGCGCTCTCGAGGGCTATCGATCCCAAAAAACTGAGGATATTTTACGGCAAAAGTCGGCCGTTTAGAGAGTATTTGCAAAGCGTCGTTAAAATAGACGAAGAGGTCGAGAAATTCTATCTTGAAAACAAATTTGAAAACATTAAGGAAGACGTATGAAAAAGATTTTTGCGCTGGCTTTTGCCGCGGTTATGGCCTTTGCCGAGACGCTAAATATCGACAACTTTGAAACCGATCTATACTCCAGAGACGCCAAAAGCTCGATCAAAAAGGTAAGCGTGAGCCTGCGTCTAGAGGGGCGCGACGTCGCGGATAACGAAGCATACGTGCTTGATGCGCTAAACGTCGTTATCGGCAGCTTTTACGTCGAGGATCTGCTAACCTCGCTCGGCAAGGAAAAATTTAAAGACACGCTTGTTAAATACACCGCCAAAAAGCACTCTGTCGATATCGACGAGGTGCTCATCATCTCGCTAAAAACCGTGCGCGAACCAAATATCGAAGAGCTACTTGAAGCGCTAAAAAACGTCAAAACTACAGGCTCAAAAAGATCGCAAAAAGAGCAAGTCGAGGATATCTTACGAGGAAATAAAAATCAGCTAAAACCGATGGATTTAAATCAGATAGATGATTTTGGGAAGGATTTTGGCGAGCGGTAAAATTTGGGATTAAATTTATAAATTTTACTCGCCGAGACCCGCACCTTTAAGGTGCTAAATTTTGTTTGGTCAAATTTGGATTTTAGTCTTTATTGTTAAGGGGAAAGGGGC
>CALIWP010000113.1 GCA_938046705.1 uncultured Campylobacter sp.
GCCGACATCGAGCAGCTAAATAAAAAAATCGAGCGCCTAACCCGCGAAGCCAAAGCAAACGCAAAAGGCGCAAAAGAGGCGCTAGAAACGGCAAATGCACTGCTAGCCCACCTAAACGACGGCAAAAGCGCGAGCAGCTTCGGCGGCAAGGACGAGGAAGCGTTTATAAATTTAAACAAAGAGCTAAGGCTACTCAGCGCAAAAGAGGTCGTCTACGGCGCAAATGTGGGTGAGGACGGTATCTCGGAGGATAATAAATACGTACAGGCGCTTCGCGAATTTGCCGCGCGCTCGGGACATGAGGTTATCAAGCTTTGCGCCAAGATCGAAGAGGAGCTCGTCGGGCTTAGCGACGAAGAGGCGCATGAGTTTTTAAGCTCGCTCGGCACGAACGAGAGCGGCCTAGAAAAGATCATCAAAACGGCGTTTGCAAAGCTAAATTTGATCAGCTACTTTACCGCGGGCGTCGTCGAGGTGCGCGCATGGACGATCGTAAAAGGCTGGAAAGCGCCAAAAGCCGCCAGCGTCATCCACAACGACTTTGAGCGGGGATTTATCAGAGCCGAGGTTATCAGCTACGAGGATTACATCGCGTGCGGCGGCGAAAATCCGGCCAAAGAGGCAGGCAAAATGCGCCTAGAGGGCAAAGACTACGTCGTGCAAGACGGCGACGTGATGCATTTTAGATTTAACGTCTAGGGCGCAAAATCGGTCAAATTTGGCTTTGCTAACCGAGCGATTCTTTGCTAAATTTGACCGCCTCTGTTTTATGTCGCGTGGCTACGAGTCTAAACGTGATCAAAATAATTTTGACGCCTTTTGTGCCGACGTTTTATTTGCCTCAATAACTGCACCATAAATTTTAGTCTTTTAAGAGCACGGTTAAATTTAGCTCGGCACGGGTTTTGTAGCTCAAATTTGACTCGCGCTAAATTTAAGGAAAAAATTGAAAAAGATTATAGCCGTTTGCATAGCCACTCTAATTTTACTCTGCGCTCAAATAAATTTCAAGGGAGCCAAAGCCCACGATGACGCCATAGTAGCCTACAACGAAAAGCGATTTAAGGATGCGGCAAAGCTTTTAAAAATATCGCTAGCGACTGCTTTAACCTCGCATTTTTATACGAAGAAGGCGAAGGCGTAGCAAGGGACGATGCCAAAGCCGCACAGCTCTACGACAAATCCGGCTACCTGGGCAGCGCATCCGCGTGCAACAACCTCTCTATCCAGTACAGACAAGGTCGCGGCGTAAAAAAAGACGTCGAAAAAGCAAACGACCTAGCCAAAAAGTATGTGACGCAGGCGAAGCGCGCGGGTGTGCAAGGATTGGGTTTTTATACAAAAACGGCAAAGGTGTAGAACAAGATGACGCAAAGGCTAGCAAATTTTACCAAAAAGCCTGCGACGCGGGCGAGCTATCAGGCTGCGATAGCCTAGCCTCGCTCCGCCAAAACAGCGGCGAACACGCCAAAGCCGCCGCGATTTTTGAGCGAGCCTGCGAAAAAGGATTTGGTTTAAGCTGCTATAATCTAGCTCAAATTTACGAAGCGGGCGTCGGCGTCGCGCCGGATGAAAGCAAGGCGCTAGACCTCTACGTAAAAGCCTGCGAGCGCGGTTACGCGGTAGTTTGCTACTATCTAGGCGGCATGTACGCGGACGGCGCAATGGGCAAAAACGACGAAGCCGCGAAAAACTCGAAAAACGCGCTCAAATTTTACTCGCTTGCCTGCGAGGGTAAAATTTACGAAGCGTGTGAGGCTTTGGGTAGACTTTACGAGGACGGCGGGGCGGGTTTTGCGCAGGATATCAAGGCCGCTAGATCCTACTACGACAAGGCCTGCGCCGTAAATGCCTACAAATGCGAGGGTAGCCAGCGTCTGGACGAGATACAGGGCGGCTGGGCGCAGTATCAAAGCGGGCAGTTTGAGGCGGCCTACGAGCTAGGCAAAGAGTCGTGCGACAGGGGCGTAGCAAACGGCTGCGCGGCACTAGGAGAGCTCTACGAAAAGGGGCTTGGCGGAGCGCGGCAAGATAGCGAGCAGGCGGTCAAATTTCACGAGAAAGCCTGCGAAGGCGGCTTTGGAGCTTCTTGCGCCGAGCTTGGCGATATGTTATTTCATGGGCGCAGCGTAAAAAGGGACGTTTCTCGCGCACTGGAGCTTTTTGAAAAAGCCTGCCTACTTTGGCGACTAGATGCCTGCGAGAGCCTAGCGGACGCTTATTTTGACGGATCAGACGCGCCGCAAGATATAGCAAGAGCCTTTAGTTTTTACGGGATCGCCTGCTACAACGGGCTAAAATCAGCCTGTACGAACCTGGGCGCGATCTACGAAAGAGGCGTAGGCGAAGTGATAAAAGCGGACGAAAGCGAAGCTGCGAGCCTTTTTAGCGAGGCTTGCGAAAAGGGCGACGCACGCGGGTGCCTAAATCTAGCGCGCCGTCTTGAGCGCAGCGACAAAAAACAAGCCGCCGCGCTACGCCAAAAGGCTCAAAAGCTGCACGAAAAAGAGTGCGAGGCTGGGCTAGCTAAAAAGTGCATGGAGTTTAAAAAATCAACTAATAAAGGAGAAAAACATGAGTTTTAAAAAAGTTTCGTTTGCCGCCGTTGCGGCCGTTTGTCTATTTTTAGGCGGCTGCACCCAGCCTAGAACCACGCAGATAGAGCTACCAAAAAGCGCGCTAGATAGCGTAAATCTACCAAACGAAGTGGCCATAGACGGCGAAAAATTCGTCTTAAAGCAAAAAAACGCAAGAACGGCTGAGTTTTATCTACCCAATGAAAAAGTGGGCTTTAAATGGACCAAGCTAGTAAGCGTCACCGTCGATGAAAACGCCGACATCAACGAATACCAAAGAGCCTTTATAACCGCGCTAAAAAGCGGACAGTTCGGCAAAGCGGAGTATGATTTCAAGTCTATAAACGATAAAGAGTATCAAGCTTACACGATCTACTATCCGATCGCGGGCAACCCTGATTTTGACAACTACGAGATAAATCTAATCCACGTTAAGAGCCTTAGCTGCGGGCTTAGAGTCACGCACTACGCGCTAAAGTTTCTAAATATCGCGGATAGAAGCAAATTTCACGCACTAATCAAGCAAAAAATGCCGATATTTTTAGCGCAGATGCCGCAAGTCGAGTGTAAATAAATTTACTTTCGGGCGTTATTTTTAGTTTTTTGCTAAATTTATCGCCATTTTTGCGGACTAATTTTAAAATTTAGTCCGCAAACTACGATAAATTTGACGCTTTGCTTGCACGGGCGGCTAAATTTGACGAGCGTAACGGCTATAAATTTAATGCCACTTTTGATTTTCGGTGGTAAATTTTATGATTCATGCTTGCTTGCTAACGGCTGAGGCAAAAACTACCCAAAGGAAAAATATGGAAAACGGCGGACTGGCGGTATATTTTGGAGAAAAATTGGCGCAAATTTTATCGCAAAAGATAAAGGCGGTTTATCCTAAATTTGACGCGCAGAGCTACTGCGGGCAAATCGCGGCGACCACGCCAAAACTAGGCTATTCGCAAAGGATTTTGGCGCACGCAAACGCGCTAAATGAATTTTTGCCGCCGGATTTTAAGCGCGCAGCGGAGATTTTGATCGCTATTTTAGGCGAGGAAAACCCGAACGAAACGGGCATGTTTAAGCACTTTTACTGGACTTTGCCGCTGGCAAAATACATCGAAATTTACGGCCTAGACGACTTTGAAACCTCAATGGGCGCGATCAGGGAAATCACGAAGCGCGGCACGGGCGAGTACGCGGTGCGCGCCTTTATCAAAAAATATCCGCAAGACTCGCTAAAAACCATGACGCAGTGGGCGCGCTCGTCAAATTTCCACCTGCGTAGGCTAGCGTCGGAGGGTCTGCGACCAAAGCTGCCGTGGGCTAGCAAACTGGAGCTTTTCATCAGCGATCCGAGCCCGGTTTTTGCGGTGCTAGAGATCCTTAAAGAGGACGAGGTGCGCTTCGTACAGCGCTCGGTCGCAAACAACGTCGCGGACTATCTAAAGGTAAATTTCGCCGCCGCAAAAGAGCTGCTCG
This sequence comes from uncultured Campylobacter sp., assembly GCA_938046705.1. Next base: position 4,050 of record CALIWP010000113.1, read on the forward strand.
TGCGCTGGCAAAGCTCGCAAAACAAAAACACGCAGCAAATCATCCGTCACGCGACAAGGAAAATCAAAATTTAGCTTTTTGCGCAGATACGTAAGTCGGCGGCTAAATTTGAGCTGCAAATTTTATAAACTTATAACGCATTTTATAAATAAAAAAGCGGCTCAATCCGTCGCATAAAAAGTTGAGGCGAGCTTGATGGTAGCAGTGCAAGATAAAAGATCAAATTTACAGCCGCAGCTCGAAATCAAATTTAACTCCAAACCCGCAACGATACGCAAATTTTAAAAGCCGCCGTGCTCAAATTTAAAGCAAAAACACCCAAGCAAATCCGAAAATCAAAGCGTCAAATTTTAGTCTTTACGTCCAAGCCGCAAGCAATCGCGCGATTAACAAGTCAAATTTGCCCAGGCAAAAACCAAGCAAAATAAACCCCCAGCACGCAAGCATCGCAAGCGACCAAGCCCCAAAAAATCTAGCCTGCAAAGATCCTAAACGCCGCCCAGACGCAAACAGCGCCAACCAAAACGCCGACGGCAAAAGCCGAAGCGACATAGAGTTTTTGTTTTTTTCTGATCTGCTCAAATTTCTTTTCGTGATGCTTTTTTACGCCCTCAAAGGTCAAATTTAAGATCTTTTCGTTCGTTTGATTTAGCGCATCGGCAAAGCTCTTTATCTGCTCGTCGTTGATGTAGCGCATAGTCTTGCGCGTCGCGTTGGCTAGGCGCTCGTAGTCCTCGCTGTTTTCCCAGAGCTCGACGACGGTGTTGTTTTCGATGCGCTCTTTTAGTTCTAGCGTCTCTTTTAGCTCGTTTTGTTCGACTAGTTGCGTTCCCATCACGCCTCCTTAGTTGATAGTTCCTATCTTGTCGCCGTATTTTAGCTTTTGCTCGGCTGCTAGATCAAATTTGACCGCGCCCTGCTCGCTAAGTATGAGGATCGTAGAGCCCAGCTCAAACATCCCCAACTGCTCGCCCTTGTTCGCGCTTAAATTTTCGTATTCATAAAGCGCGACGTTGCCGGCGCAGGCATTAGTCTGTATGCGCGCGTCAAAGTCAAATTTCATCTTGCCCACATTTAGCGCGCCGACAAAGACCAGCCACATCTTTTTGCCGCTTGCAAGCTCGCATTTTAACACCACGCGCTCGTTTTTGGTGTAAAGATTTGGCACCTTTAGCAGCGCGCTAACGGCCACGCTATATAGCTCGCCAGGCACGTATAGTGCGGATAATATCCTCATATTGCAAGGCGCGTGGTAGCGGTGATAGTCGCGCGGGCTGAGGTAGATATTTACGTACTCTAGCTCGGCGTCTCGCTCCCAGCGCTCCATACTGTCGCCCAGAAGCTCAGCTATGCCGTACTCATGCCCCTTGACGCTGATCGCTTTTAGCTCCCTGCTCACTCCGTGCTCAAGGCACGTGCCGTCGCTAGGACTGATGAAGGCCTGCGGCGAAACGTCGAAATTTCGCGGACGCTGTAGCTCGCGGGTAAAAAGCGCCGTGAGGCTCTCGTACTCCTTTGGCTGCTTAAACTCGCTCATATCGATTTTAAAGCCGCTTACGTATTTTTCATTGATAAATGTTTGCAAAACCCTCGGAAATCTAACCGCCGCCACAAACCCGAATATCCTAGAAATAACTCCCCTCATACCTCTCCTTTTAGTCTTAATAACGAAATCTCGCTAGGCGCCATCACACGTACCGGCGGCCCCCAAAATCCGGCTCCGCGGCTAACATAAATTTGCGTATTTTTGTTCGCGCTATATAGCCCGGCGACGTATTTTTGATCGAGCCTTACTAGCAGCGAAAACGGGAAAATCTGCCCGCCGTGCGTGTGTCCGCTCACCACCAGATCCACGGGCGCGCTTTCGTCCATGTATTTTAAAAACTTAGGCTGATGAGCGAGCAAAACGGTAGGCAAATTTATGTCGCGACCGCCCAAAGCCGCGACT
>CALIWP010000114.1 GCA_938046705.1 uncultured Campylobacter sp.
TTGATTATAGATTGTGAGGAAAAAATCACCTTCAAAGAGTTTGATGAGTATTGCAGGGTTATATTATCTGCAATTGGTTTCATTACCGGCTTTATACAGATGGATAGAGGTTATTATTTTGAAAGTGATAATTTGGAATGCTCAGAATACAAAAATTTTAAATACACAAGTTGCTTTACTCCTACTTACAAAAGTGGCTTTTACACAATAGAAGGAAATCCGCATCAATATTGCTTCTCAAATAAAAAAGTTGATATCGATGGAAAAAATAAAAAACTTAACAAAAAAGATTTTGAAAATTTGATAGATAAAATGCTAGACAATATAAATTTCAGAGAAGCGATAGATACGTTAATGATAGTAAATACCTTGTCTATAAGCTACTACTCAATGAGATTACTTGCAACAGTTTTAGAAATTTTAACGCAAAAAAATGAATCGGACAATAAGAGAACTGGAATAAAAAGAACTACTTATGAAAAAGATTTTATTAAGCAGCTCAAGAAAGAAGTAAAACGACTCATAGGAGATAATTCTAGTTTAAAAGAAAAAAAGAAAAATATATTAGGCAGAATTGACAATATATTTAATCTACCAAACAATGATAAGTTATTATCATTGTTTGATGAAAATACAATTAAATTAAACGAGTTAGATAAAAAGTGTATTATGCTTAGGAATCATCTCTTACATGGAAATGTGTCCATAACCAGCATTCTTAAAAATCAAGACGAGATAACACAAGTAATGTTTATATACTTAAAATTAAATACATTGATAAATGCTGCAATATATAGCAGTATAGGATACAAAGGGATAATAAGAAATTTACCAAAACTTTTTATGGATTACAAAAATATAGAAGAGCTCCAGAACGAAGAGTATTTTATTTCTATAAATCAATAGATAAAACTTACAAAATTTCTAGTAGCCTTAGATCTAATTAATATTGTTAAGTTTCTCATTTTTTACATTAAGGCAAAAAATGAGATTTTTTATGAAAATTATGAGATAGGTTAAAGGGTCTTCAAAGGCTTATTAAATGTCTTTAAATTTATTTTTTGAGAGCTTGAACGTATCTTACCTTTGATAGGATACTCTCTTATGAGATCTTTCGATTTTTAAATATTCAATAGTATTTAAAGTTTATTTGACGAATTTTTATGCTTTTTAAGGGTTAAATCTTGCATTTAAAATGATAGTATGCAAAGCCCGATTTTTTTCTCCACTATCATTTTAAATGCAAGATACTGCCATTTTAAATGCGCGCCGATATAATCCGCCGCCGAATTTTAGCTGCCGATACCTTACGCATAGCACCGAGCAAATAATCTGGGCGAGAGAAAGCGAGAAATTTAAGCACATTTTCAACTACGAACTGATGAAAAAGCTAAACGACGGCAAGCAAATGAAAGACGTTTGGAGTTTTCCGGCGATCGCGCCGTGGGAGAAGGCCTGCGGCAAGCATCCGACGCAAAAACCGCTACCGCTTTTGGTGCGACTAATTTTGATGGCGAGTAACAAAAATAGTGTTGTTTGCGATCCGTTTGCCGGCTCTTCGACGACGGGCATTGCTGCAAATTTGCTCGGGCGGAAATTTGTCGGCATCGAAAAAGAGGATGAATTTATAAATATCGCCATGAAGCGTAAAAGCGAGCTGGACGCAAATTTTGATCTTTTTAAGCGCAGGATTTTAGATATAAATAAGTTAGATTGATTAGGCCGAAATTTTTAGCTATAATCGCGCAATGAAAAATCTAGTAAAAAGCGAATTTTTTGGCGTTTTCATCACGCTTCTTGGCGGCGTATTATGGGGATTTAGCAGTGTTTGCGGGCAGTATCTGTTCACGCAAAAAGGCGTCAGCGCCGACTGGCTCGTACCCTACCGCCTAGGCCTCGCCGGGCTTGCAATGGTAGCGTATTACATCGCTCGCTCGCCGCGCCTAGCCTTTGCGCCGCTAAAAGATCGCGTGCTTTTGCCGCAGCTGCTCATCTACGCGTTTTT
>CALIWP010000115.1 GCA_938046705.1 uncultured Campylobacter sp.
GAAGTGAGCCACTTACGATCTCGCTAGCACTAGCACTTCCGCCATTTACTAGTGCAACAAGCGGTAGTTTTGAAAGAGTTTTACTCGCACTTGCTTTATACTCTACATTTTCAGATGCGTCGCGACCTTTTTGAGAGACGATGACGCCGTTATCTACAAAAAGATCAACTAGATCAACAGCTTGATTTAAAAGTCCGCCAGGATTATTTCTAAGATCAAGTATGATGCCACTTGCTTTTGGATATTCTTTGATCGCTTCTTTTACCTTTGTAACAACATTTTTGTCAAAATTTGTGACACGCACGTAAAGAATGTTGTCATTTTCTATCATTTTTGCATAGACAGACTCAACCTTTATAAGATCTCTTATGATCTTTACATCAAACGGCTTTTGTTCGCCTTTTCGCAAAATTGTAATAGTTATCGGAGTTTTTGGCTTGCCGCGCATTTTATTTACGGCTTCGTCTATCGTTGTGCCAATCGTTGAGTTGCCATCTATCCTTAAAATAATGTCACCTGATTTTATGCCTGCTTTATCGGCTGGGGTATCTTCGATCGGTGAGATAACGGTTAGTGCGCTATCTTTCATGCCAACTGTTATGCCAAGGCCACCAAATTCTCCGCTTGTTTGCACCTGCATATCTTTAAATGCCTTTTCGTTTAAAAATCCCGAATGCGCGTCAAGGTTGTTTAAAAGCCCCTCTATGGCTTTATCCACGATCTCTTTAAACTGTAAATCATCAACATAATATTTTTCGATAGTAGAAATGGTTTTTGTAAGTTTAGAGAGCGATTGCAGTTTGGAATTCGATCCGTCCTCGGTGGCTTTAGCATTTAAATTTGCGCTAAAAACCGCTCCGAATATCATCGCGCCCGCAACGCTTGAAAACAAAAACGTCTTTTTTTTATTCAAAGTTAATCTCCTGCCTTTTGAGTGGGGGTATTTTAGTTAAATTTGCCTAAAAATAGGATAAAAGATTTAATAAAATTTAATTTTATTTTGTAAGTGTTTATATTAAATAACTTAGATAACTTGACAATAATCGACTAAAGTTATATAATACGGTCAATATAAACTAAAGGAGAAAAAATGGCGAATTTAGGCGAAAATTTAACAGCGCAAATGCAAGAGCTGCTAGAAAAGGGCGTCGCGCTAGCGATACACGCGAAAAATCCGCAAACGTTTCCGCTTCATTTGCTTTGGGCGCTAGTCGCAGATAGCGGCTCGCTACTAAACCAAGTCTTTAATAAAATGAACGTCAGCAAGGACGCGGTGGAGCTTGAAGTAAAAAGCAAAGCCGCGCAGTTACCTACAAGCTCAAACGTGAGCAAGGAAA
>CALIWP010000116.1 GCA_938046705.1 uncultured Campylobacter sp.
TGCGACATAAAATTTACCTTCTTTGATAGCGAGCGTATGGGCGTCGCTCACGCCTTCAAAGCTATAAACCTCCACGATCTTTCTGCTACACGGATCAAGCTTTGGAATGCTTGAGTATTGTTTCGAGAGCAGATAAATAAACTTATCTTGCACATCCATGCCCGTAACGTAGTAGTCATTTATATCCCTGCTCTCCTTTACCCCGAGAGCCTCGTCGAAGCTTGGCACGAACTCGGTAGAGAGCAGGTTGTCGGCGTCGCTAAAGCTCGCCAGCCTCCAGCTTTGCTTTATGTTATCTGGCACGCTAGCGACGAAAAACTCACCATAGAAATCCGAGTGATCCCACGAAAGGATGAACTGCTGTTTGGCGCGCACAGTGGAGTAGCGGTCCTTGAAATCGAGCGTGAAATTTTCGTATCCGTCGTGCAGATAGCGCCACGCTTTGTTTTTCCTCTGTGCTTTGGTTGGGGGGGTAGCTTGAAAACTCATAGGTTTTATATGGACAATTAGACTCTTACTGAATTCCGTCATTTGTCTCGCAGGACTAAATTTTAGCGTATCAAAGAAGCGCTTCTGCTTGCCCTATTGTGGCAGAGCAGATTTTAACCAAGTTTCTTGCCTAGTATCGTTAGGCTCTCGATTTTGCCGCCCATATCGCAGACTTCAGGCAGTTCGCCCCAGTGCGCAAAGCCGAATTTCGCAAACAAATTTAGGCTTGCCTCGTTGCTAGAAAATATCAGCGCGACGACGTTTTTGATGCCAAATTTTGGTGCACTTTCGAGTATAAATTTTACGAGCCGTCTGCCGAGTCCCTTGCCGCGAGCGTCCGCTGCGACGTAGACGCTGATCTCTACGGTGATGCGGTATCCCTCGCGCGGATGATAGTCGCTGAGGCTACCCCAGGCTAAGATTTCGCCTTTTGGGGTTGCGACACTCGGCTTTTGCGCGCCCAAATTTTCGCGCTTCGAGTTAAATTTTCTCTCGCAACCAGCCTCAAAGGTTTCACCGTCCTCGATCGTCAAATTTCCCTCGCAAATCTCGCGCAGCACGTATATCGGGCGGTTTGCCGTCTCGTGCGCGTCAAACCACGCTTCGCGCTCCTCTATGCCCACGGGGTGCAGCGCGGCCGTGGCGTTTCGCTCTAAAACGCTTGCGTTATAAATGCGCGTGATAGCGACTAGATCGGCCTTGACGGCGCGCGAGATTTCGTATTTTGCGGCGGCGAGATTTTCTTGCATTTTGAATCCTTTTTAAATTTAACCGATTTTACGCCAAATTTGATTAAAAACAGCAGCGAAAACGTCAAATTTAAACGTCGATAAAGGCGCGCACCTAGCCGCCGCAAAAAGGTAAAATTTGCACCCAAAGGCGAAATCGCCGTAAATTTGAGTTATAATCTCTTTTTAAATTTGACCTTGGATAAAGATTTGAAAATAGCATTTTTTGACTCGGGTATCGGCGGG
>CALIWP010000117.1 GCA_938046705.1 uncultured Campylobacter sp.
TGGGCTCAAATTTGAGGTTTGCAGCCCAAATTCGCTTTGTAAATTTAAAGCGCAAATTTGACTAAGAGAGATCAAAATTTAGCTTTTCCAAAACCTCTTTTATCCTTTTATTTCTACTTTCCTTGCCGTCTTCTTCGCTAAACATTCTATATTTGCTATATTCAAACGGCGGCAGGTCTTTAACGAAATCATAAATTTCCTCAACGCTTAAAATCTTGCCGTGCAGGTCGTAGCCGACGTTTAGCGCCTTGCCTTTTACGCTTGCGATATTTGCGTGGATATGGCCGTAGAGCTGGATCGCGCCGTGGCGGCCTGCGTTCCACTCGACTAGCGGATAGTGAAAGAGCACGAGGCGAAATTTATCCTGCCCGTGCTGCACGGTGATCTCTTTGTATTCGCAAATTTCCTCAAATAGCGCGTTGCCGTCTTGCTTTTTCATGGATAGCAGCTCGTCTTTGCGCTTTTTTATCGCTTCGTCGTGATTGCCTAGCACTAGGACGTGCTTGCCGTTTAGCTTGCTAAAGATGGATATATTGGTCCCCATATCCTTGTGAAAGCTAATATCGCCTATGTTATAGACCGTGTCGCAGGGATTTACCCTCTCGTTCCAATGGCGAATAAGCGCCCTATCCATCGCCTCCACGCTAGAAAAAGGCCTAAAGCACGGATGAAATCTCATGATATTGCTATGTCCGAAATGCAAATCGGAGGTAAAATAAATCATTTTTGCTCCTTTAAATCCACTTCAAATTTCTCGCCGCTTTTTATCTCCATTATCTCTAGCCTTTTAAAAAACACGGCACCCACGTCCATCGAAAAGACGTTATTTTCGCGCCTGGTTATCCTATTTTCTTCGCTAGCTACGTGCCCGTGAAATATCCTCTTGCCCGTATTGTTACTCTCCCAAAAGGGCTCTATACTCCATAGCACGTAGTCCTCCTCCTGCTCCTCTTCGCTTTTATCGCCGTCAAAGGCCGCGTGGACGAATATACTTTGCTCCGAGCTCACGATGTGCGGCATATCGCCGATAAAATCCTTTAGCCACGAGAGCGCGAAACTGTTTAAATTTCGCTTGTAGATCGATCTTTTGGTTTTATCGCCGCCGTTTCTAAGCCAAATTTGATGATCTAGCGAGTCGCCGCCAAAATACCCGTCCATCATCATTTTCTCGTGATTTCCTAGCACGTGGATCAGCGCGTATCCGTTTCTAACGAGCTCGGCGTATCTTTTGTATAGTCCGATCGTATCCTCGCCACGGTCGCAGCTATCGCCTAAAATAATAACCAAATCCTTTTTGGTCAAATTTATCTCTTTAATCATCAGATTAAAAAGCCCGAGGCAGCCGTGCATATCGCCGAATACGAAAATCCGCGCGTAATCATCTTCGTTTATGTGTTTTATCTTTATCATTTTTAGTTCTTGCGTTAAATTTGTGGAAAATTTTTGGGTTAAGTTTTATAAGATTATGGCAGATGGGAAGGGATTCGAACCCTCGAAAGCTTGCACTTTACACGCGTTCCAGGCGTGCTCCTTCAACCGCTCGGACACCCATCTATGAAGCCTGGATTATAGCTAAAATTTAATAAGCGCAAACTTATATTTGAGCTCGATCGCGTTTTGCGGCGGCGTCAAATTTGAGCTTGCATAAGGGTTTTAGCGTCATAAAGGTGCGGGTTAGGGTGCAAAACCGTCAAATTTACCGTTAAATTTAGCTTAAATTTGAGCGAATTATCCGCGCTTACCTAGAGCGAAAACAAACATCCTGCACGCCTCGCGAAACGGCTTTATGTGGCTAAGCATACGCGCGATAAGCCCCCAGCGGTGTTTGTACATATTTGTCATGGTGCCGATTTCTAGGCACTTGATGCGCTCTTTATCCCACGCCTCGACCTCGTCCGCGCCCTCTACGCTCATTTTAAATTTCACGTCTCCTTTCATAAATTTGAGCACGTCGTGCTTGCGCGTGTTTGATCTCGCGGCAAATTTGTTTATCAAATCGGTGAGCAAAAGCCCCTCGAACCGCTCGCTCAAATTTAGCACAAACTCCCGAAATACTGCCTTTTTAAAATACATCGCCACGCCCTCTAGCACGAAAATAAACTTCGCGCCTGCGTGCTTTTTTGCTAGCTCGTCCATCCACGCGGTTTCTAGCATCGAGCACGCTAGGCTGTAGTTTTGCGGCGCTTTTGGCACGAGCTTATCGCGAAGCGCGATGACGTCTGGCAAATCAAGGTCGTAAAAGGTCGCCTCGGGGCAAACGGGAGCTAGCCGCAAAGGCCTGGTATCAAGCCCGGCGCCTACTTGAACGATGACGGCGGTCGGGTGCTCGCGGGTAAATTTAAGTATGCAGTCGTCAAAAAACCTCGCTCGTATCACCGTGCCGACCCTGCTTAGCGTCGAGCGGTCAAATTTGGCGAAATCATAATCTATCTTGCTCACGACGTCGCCTGAAAACTCGTCCTTTAGTATAGGCGTCGTTTCTTGGTTTTCCTTACTTCTAAAGTATAAATTTATGAGCAGCGTCTCGGAGAGCGTGCCCTCAAATTCGATCTTTTCCATACGGCTTTTCCTTTTTATTTTGATAATCTTTATGAAAATTGTAGTGCAAACGGCTTTAAAAAATTATAAAATTTCGCGTTTAACTCGCCGTTAATGCAATGTCGTTTATAATACGGCTTTAAAAACGAAAAAAGGCAAAAAATGAAAAAAATCCTCATCATCGCAGGCTCATGCAGCAACGGCGGCGCGGGACTGCAAGCCGATATCAAGGCGTGCGCGCACTTTGGCTGTTATAGCGCGACCGCGGTCACGGCGCTAACGGCCGAAAATACGGACAAGATCAAAAATATCGTTTCGCTAGATCCATCCTTCATCGCCGATCAGCTCGAGATGCTCGCGGCCGAGTTTAGCTTCGATGCCGTCAAGATCGGCATGCTCTTTAACGAGCCTATCATGGACGTCGTGCAGGGTTTTTTAGAAAAAAACTCCGCTCCTGTGGTGCTAGATCCCGTCTGCGTCTCGAAAATGGGGCACAAACTCATCAAAGATAGCGCCATCGAGAGGCTAAAAGAGCTGATGAAATTTGCCGCTGTCACGACGCCAAATTTGCGCGAAGCCGACGTGCTTTTCGGCGATGACTTTACAAATCTGCCGTGCGACGTGATCGTGAAAAAACACATCGTCGCGGGCAAGAGCATCGACACGCTCTACCGCAAGGACGGCAGCGTGCAAAACTTTGAGACGCCGCTAGCCGACCCGCTGGTTATCATCGGTGCGGGTTGCACGTTTTCTAGCTCGCTAGCCTGCCTGCTCGCAAGAGGCGAAAGCCTAGAAAGCGCTATCCAACAAGCCAAAGAGTACATCTACAACGCCATAATCACCGGCATCGACACGAATCTAGGCGTAAGAAAACTGCTAAATCACGGGGTTAAATTTTAAATTTAGCGTGCTTGACGCCGTAAATTAGACTAAGAATAAAAGAATTTGCGAGGATTTATGAGTATAAGCTACAAAGCCTCTTTTATTATTATTTTTCTAATCGCGGCGACGGCCGTCTACTTAAATTTATACGACGGACGAGAGTTAGCACGAAACTACGAAAAAAATCGTATCGAGATTTTAGCATTGCGTGATTTTGCGCGCGAGATTAGGCCTCGCGGAGTTTGGTTTGACCTGCGCTTAGACGGAGCCCTGGTTGAGACGTTTAGCGCCGTGAGTGCCGATAAAAACCAAACTGCGAGCTTCATCCGCGTAGATAAGCGAACGAGCGTGCAGGAACCACTGCGGATACTGGGCTGGGATGAGCAGACTTTTGGCGAACTAAAAGCCAAACTAAAAAGCGCAAACGTCATAGGTGTAAGAATCTGGGGCAACGAGGCGTTTGGAGGCGAGCGCAAGACGACGATTTATTATCGCAATGAGGGCTTTGGAGGCGCTTATTACGAGATTTTTGACGACGCTTCGGACGAGATACTGCGAGGCGACAAAGAGGCGGGCTGCGACGATAGATTTCATTCAGACGGCGTAGCTTTGATTTATGGCGGCGGGGCTACCGTGGATTTTATGTGCGTAAATAAAGACGGCAAAAATATAAAACGTAGATAAAAATCTAAATTTTAGATTTACGCTTTAAATTTGGGGTTTGGTTTGGCGGCTAAATTTGACCCGAAGCGAGGAGAGATAAATTTACGGGCGGTTTTGTTAAATTTGACTGCCGATGAGCGGGTTTTGTCTGGCTCGCTCGTTAAATTTGGATACGGATAACGGCGGCAAATTTAACCTTTATGCTTCTTATTATTTATCGGTTTTTTCCAAAGGTATTATAAGATTTATTTGCCTTTCTATCTCGTCTGCTTGTTTGGATGTTAAGCTTTCTATCGCATAAACTCTATAGAAAAAATATTTTCTCTTTTTTGCTATCAATAAATCAAAGCAACAAAAACGGCAAATTTGGGTTTGTGTTTTGCGTTATAGCGCGTCAAGTTTGACACAAACGACGAGCGGTTAAAATCGTCAAGTTGCGCTACCGTTTAAATTTCGCCGGCTTTGAAATTTGATCCAAATTGCGGCAAAATTTAATGATGGATAACGCGCCGAAGCTTGCTCAAATTTGACTGCGAAACTCGCTCGTTAAATTTGCGAACCGTTTTGTTAAATTTGACTGCCGATGAGCAGGTTTCTCAGCTTGCTCGTTAAATTTGGATGCAGATAACGGCGGTAAATTTAACGCATACCGTTCAAATTTACGCCGCCCTTCAAATTTGACCAAAATTTACGCTCAAATTTACTCGTCCGTTCAGTCAAATTTAACCCGCACTCCCGCTTAGTCGCCGTCAAATTTACCTAAAGCTTATCTGCGCGTCGTCCGTGCCGTCTTCTAGCGAGATGTTGTAGCCGCCGGTATTTGGCGGGCGTTTATAGATATCTTGCGGGCGGATATCCAGCACCTCGTCGCTGAAAAATACGCATTCGCGCTCGCCAGTATCCACGTCGCGCACCCAGATTTTGCCGTCGTCTACGATCTCCTCGTCAAACTCTATCACGCGGTTTTCGTAGATTTTGCCCAGTAGTCGCTCGTGCAGGCGGTTTTCGCGCTCGAACTCCAGCTGCGCTTGCAGACACTCCGCCTCGTCTATGAAAATAGGCTCCAGCGCGATCTTGTCGCCGTCTAGCACGCACTCGAATTTTTCCAGCGTCGAGCAGTCCACCTCGCTGCCGCCCAGCCTCACGACGTCTTTGTTGCGCATGAAGTAACGGTTGGTGAGGTTACCCATCAGCGCCTCGTACGCCGTGCCGCCGATCGCGCGTTTGAGTAAAAACTCGTTTTGAAACGCCAGCACCAGCTCCACCTCGCACTCGCGCAGGATCTCTTCGTTTAGCTCGGTGTTTTCGCTCAGCAGCTTCGCCGACTCGTCGAGAAATAGGCTAATAGGCCTTTTTTGCTTCATCGTTACGCGCTTTAAAAGCTCGGGCAGGAAGCTGTTTAGCAGGAAGCTTAGCGCGCTTTTGTCGCAGCTTGCGGCGTTAAATATCACGATCTTGCCCCTGTTTAGCAGCCCTGCGATACTCGCGTCATCGCGCGCTCCTTCGCCATCGCCGTTTAGCGAGTCGTCGTTCATGAGGCCCAGAAACGGCGACATCATCATCGAGTAGTTGCGAAAATCATCCCTCGTGCGCTCGTCGCCGATGTCCTTGTAGCGGCTCGTCGCGTCTAAAAACTCGTCCGCGGTCGCTATAAACGCGCGGTTTATCATTATCGTTTCGCGGGTGAAATTTAGCGTCGAGGAGTCGAGATTGTCGCAGATGAGGCTCAGCGCGTCTTTAAACTCGAGCATCTTTTCTAGGTCTTGCGAGAGGCGCAGTATCGTCGCCACGTCAAAGGTAAAATCCCGCGCGAGCGTTCGCACGTCGGCGTAGAACGCGTCCGTGTAGCAGTCGTTTAGCGGAGTGATTTTTTTAGCGAAAATTTTAAGCGCCTTTAGCACTTTAAAAAACTCCGTCGCGATACTCGAGCCAAACTCCTCCCAAAACTTCTCTCTTGATTCCATCGGCTTTTTCACGCAGTTTTTAAAGTCCCGCGGCTTCATCGAGGCGATGAGATTTATCGGCGCGTCTAGCCTCGCACCCACGCTCACGACGTCTTTTAGGCGGCCTGCTCTGCGCGCTAGAGCCTTGATTTTGGCGCTCTCGCCGCCTTTATAATCCACTGCAAACACCGCGTAGCCGTTTTGCATGCGGTCAAGCAAATTTGGATATATCATCGCCGTCGTCTTGCCGCTGCCGGTCTCTCCGATGATGGCCGCGTGCGTGAAGTCGCTAGGTATCAGCGCGCCTTTTTTCTCCGCGTTTTCCCGCGTTCTCGTAAATCCCATTATTTTTTGCATATTTTTCCTTGTCGGGGGCGATTGTAACGAAATTTGGTTTAAAGATTTAAATTTGACGAGGCGGCGGAGGCGTCCAATTTTGCCTTTGAGGCGAGATGCGAAACTAGTCTGCAAAACCCGCACCGCAAAAATACTAAATTTAGATTTGAGGTTTAGCGGAGCAGGGCGGGTTGCACTGAAATTTTGCTCAAATTTGGGCAAAATTCGGCTCAAATTTGCCGCAAGCGGGCGAAACTAGTCCGCTTTTTTGCAGACGGCGGCCGAGTGCGTGAGTAGATCGTGCAAATTTAGCGCGTCTTTGCGAAAAAAACAGAGGCAAAGTCCGACGATGCTAACGCCTGCGAGCAAGAAGCAGATGTAGCGTAGCAAAACGCGTGCAAAGCCAAGTTTGCGGCCGCTGCGTAGGTCGATGAGGTAGATATTTTGCGAGCGGTAGCCGGGCGTCTGGGCTTTGATCGCAAAAAAGGCGCAGCAGATGAGAGCGACTGCGAAATTTGCTCCAAATATCGCAGTTTGGTTGTGCAAAAAGTCGTCTTTGCCGTCCAAAAAAACATAGGTCGTGAGGTAATATATCGGCATCCCGATCAAAAAAAGATCGGTGATAAAGGCCTTTACTCGCGTGCCGATGGTGGCTAGCTGCGCTTTTTGTTTTGCCAAATTTACTCCTTTTTGCTTTGTTTTTTGGGCACATGTTTTGGATTTGAGCGTCAAATTTGATCGCAATTGCCAAAATTTATGCGCCTCTACTTTGTCTTAGCGATTTACGACCTGCTTTTATGCGTCGCCGCTTTGGTGCGGTAAATTTGGGGCCCGTTTCCGCACTCCGCCGCTTGCACCGTCTTATCCAGCCGGTCTTGCTCAGCTCATAAACGGGGCTTCGATTATGCGTTTGCCTGGCGTAATCTTTACGATATCCGCCGTCTTTGTTTGTTTTTATCTGAACGCTCGTTTACGACGATTAATAATTTTCGCCCCGCGCATTTTTTCATCAAGCCTGCTTACGCTTGATTTATCGTAGCTCCGTAAAATTTATCAAGTGCTGGTTTCAAATTTACGGCGTTCATCTCGCGCCAAATTTTAAATTCATAAATTTTAGGACACTCTTTTGCGGGCGTAAATTTACCTAAATTTGACGGTTGTCACCAAATACGCAAAAAAACGGCAACGCAAATTTAATCCCGCTCTGATCGCAACCTATAAAACGCAACGACGGGCTTCTTTTATTGTCAAATTTATCGCCTAAAATACTGCACAACCTAGTCAAATTTGATCCATGCTTGGTTTGCTTTGGTTGGCACCTGCAAAATCCGTCCAAATTTGCACGACTATATCAAGCCAAGCTGCGAAATTTACAAATTTAGTTGCCTCTGCTGCCCGGCTTTATCGCCTTGCTTCCGTCGGCGCAGAGCGGGCAGTTTGCAGGCTCATAAATCTCAAACTCAAAGTTTCCAAGCGCAAAAAACGGCTTGTCGGCAGGCAGTTTGGCGCTAGCTTTAGCGACGCTGCCCGCTAAATTTGCGACCTTGCAAAAGCCGCGATTAGCAAGCGCGGCAAACGCCACCACCTTGCCGCCTAGGCTCTCGATCACGCGAGCGGCCTCCATCGCCGAGCCGCCCGTAGTGATGATGTCCTCGCAAACGATAAATTTCTCGCCTTTTTTCACCTCAAAACCGCGTCGCAGGCTCATCACGCGCTCGACTCGCTCGGTAAAAATAAAGCGCTTTTTCGCCGCGCGAGCTAGCTCGTAACCCGCCAAAATGCCGCCTAGAGCGGGCGAACAGACGCTATCAAACTCTACGCCCGATTTTTCGATGACGGCGGCTAGCTCGTCTGCTAAAGCGCCTGCTAGCTGAGGATCCTCGAGTACTTTGGCGCTTTGCAGATAAAACTGCGAGTGGTTGCCGCTGCTAAGCAAAAAATGCCCCTGCAAAAACGCGCCCGCATCCTTGTAAATTTTCTCTAAATCCATCATTTTTCCTTTGTAAAATTTGAGCGAATTTTACCCTAAGCGCGCTTAAGCTACTATTTTTTGAGCTTTTGGCGGCTTGCGATTTTGCGTTATTATAAGCCTTTGCCGAGCAAAAATGGCTAGCAATTTTAAATTTGGATATAAATTTTGGTAAAAGCGAGTGTGGCGTGATAAATTTAAAATTTGGGCGAAATAAATAAACGCGCTTTGGGGTGTAGCAAAAGCGGACTAAAATTTATGCTAAATGCGAAATAGCGGAAGGTTTTTATAAAAGAAATGGCTCGTCAAATTTAACGAGCCGTACGTATTTTAAACTTTTAAAAGTTCGCTCTCTTTTTCTTTTACGAGCAAGTCGATCTTTGACGTGTAGCTGTCGGTGATCTTTTGGACCTCGTCTTGTCCTTTTTTGCTCTCGTCTTCTGTGATCGCTTTATCTTTTTCTAGCTTTTTGACCTCGTCGTTAGCGTCTTTTCTGATGTTTCTGATGCTAACTTTCGCCTTTTCGCCAAATGCCTTAGCGTGCTTGGCGTTTTCTTGGCGTTGCTCGACCGTCATCGGAGGGAAAAATAGTTTCACGCTCTCGCCGTCGTTGTTCGGATTTACGCCGATATTTGCCGCAGAGATCGCTGCGGTGATGGTTTTTAGCATCGGTTTTTCCCACGGCGTTATGCTTATGGTGCTAGCATCGCTAGCTAGCACGGTGGCGACTTGGTTTAGCGGGGTTTGGCTACCGTAATAATCCACGTAAATATTATCGACTATGCTTATATTTACCTTGCCTGTGCGAAGCGTGCTAAAGTCGCGTTTTAGGCCCTCGATGCATTTGTCGCTATGCTCTTTTTGTTTTTTGTAAATTTCATTCAGCATTTATATCCTTTACTAAAATTTTTGTCGTCGTTTTTCCGTTTACCTTAAGGCTCATTCTTACTTTATAGCGGTCGATCGGCTTGTTAAATTTAAGCGTCATCTGCCCGTTTTCAAGCTTGACTTTTTTTGTTTCCTGTCCTGTCATCGAGAAGTAGCCGTGCGTCGCGTTCTCGTCGGTTTTGATGATAAGTTCGCTGATTTTATTGTCTTTTGGATAGTCTTGCGGAAGTATCCATTCGGCTTTTAGAAATTTACTAGCAAGCGCGGACGGCAGGTGTGTGCCGTTCATCGCAGGGATCCTGTCTAGTTCGTGCAGATCGCTGTTCGCCGCGACTGCACCGGAGTTTTGGCTCAGTATCACCTCGATGCCGTGCTCAATTGCTACATCGCGCACCCTGTCGTTATATTCGCCGAAAGGATAAGCAAAATAGCGCGGTTTGTAGCCCATATTTTTTTCAAATTTGCTTATGCCGTCCTCAAAGTCGTTTTTTAGCTTTTCTTCATTAAGCCCGACCATATGCAAGTGACCGTAGGAGTGATAGCCGACTTCGCCGTATTTTTCCATCTCTTTGATCTGCTCAAAGGTCATAAAGTCGCCGTATTTTCGCGCGGTAGCCTCGACGTAGATCATCAGCGCAAACGGATATCCGTACTCTAAAAATACCGGCAAGCCTTTTTCGTAAAAGCTTTTGTAGCCGTCGTCTACCGTTAAAACTACCCAGTTATCAGATACCGGCTCGCCGTTTTTGATAGCGTCCACGAGCTTTGAGAGAGGAATAATCTCATAGCCTTTTTCTTTAAAATAATCAAACTGCTCGCGTAAATTTTTAATAGAGACGTTAGTGCTCGGGTGTCTGTCGTCGTCAAATCTGTGATAGTTAAAGATATGCGCGTCTGCAAACGCAAACTGCGTCGCCGCAAACAATGCAAGCGCGGAAACTAATTTTTTCACCAACGCGCCTTATTTTTGCTCGCTTGCCGGAGCTTCTGGAGCCGCAGGAGCGCTAGGAGCTTGTGGAACGACTGCCTCAGGAGCTGCAGGTAGCGACGAAGTATCGACGCTGTCTATTAGAGATTTGCTACTTTGCGTGTTGTAAACGTAGCTTAGCGCTAGGGTGTTTAGGACAAATAAAACACCTACGACGAAGGTAAATTTAGCCAAAAAGCCGGCCGGTCCTTTTGCGCCAAACAGGCTTTCGTTACTGCCGCTATACGCGCCTAGTCCGATAGAGGAACTCTTCTGAAGCAAAACGGCGATCGTCAAAACTACCGCGAAAATAAACTGCAATACTAAAAAAAGCGAATCCATAAAAATCCTTTTAAATTTTCAAAATTAGTCGCGATTATACTAAAAAAGTTTTGAATTTGGGTTAAATTTCTTTTTCTATCTCATAAAGTTCGTAGCGCACGGTCTTAAAAATCTCGGAAATTTTAACGTCGATGAGCTTAAAACACTCCTCTAAAACCCTTGCGCTTTCTTGCGCGCGTTTGATGTTGGCGGTTTGCAAATCGTCCAAATTTAGGCGAATTTGCTCCTCTTTTAGGCTCGGTTTTAGCACGTCGTTTGCGGCGTCGCGAAATTGTAAGAATTCTTTTTGCGGGATTTTTGCCTTGTGGCGGAGAGTTTTTATTTTTTTAGCGAGGGCTAGGTCGTCAAAGCCGTAACGTCTGACGTCCTCGACGACTCTAAGCCCTTCTTTTAAGCGGTTTAAATTTGCGTCTATTACGCGGTAGAGCCGCTCTTCGTTAGTCATCGCTATTAAAAAATCCTAAAATTCTAAGTAATGAAACGAATAAATTTAAGAAATCAAGGTAAAGATCAACTGCGCCCTCGATCGGAGTTTCGTAGTTGCCGCGGATGATATTTTGCGTATCGTAAAGGATATACGCGCTAAATAAAACCGCGCCTACGCTAGAAATCGCAAGCTGTAAAACTGGGCTGTGGAAAAATATATTTATAATCGCAGCCACGAGCAAAACGATAAGCGTGATGAAAAGCATCTTGCCCCACGTCGTAAAGTCGCGCTTAGTGTTCATCGCAAATACGCTAAGTCCGCCAAATGCAACAGTCGTAAGCGTAAAGGCCTGAGCTACTATCGCTGCGCCTCCTGGCATCGCAAAAGTGCGTCCCAAAATAGGCGTAAGCGTGAGTCCGCTAACGAAAGTAAAGGCAAAAAGCAGGATCAAATTTAAGCCCGCTTTGCGTTTAGCAAACATTAAACCAACCAAAAGTCCTAGCTCAAGTATCACAAATAGCCAGTAGTTGCCCGCTACCGTAGCTCCCAGCGAGCTATAAAGCCCGACGTAAGCTCCGACGCTGGCCGCTAAAAGCGAAGCCGCAAAAAGCTGATAAGTTTGCTTGATAAACGTACTAAGCGCACTTTGCGAATATTCGCCGGCAACCTCATGCTCACTTGAGCTTACATAGTTTCTGTCGTATAAACTCATTTTTTCTCCTTTTTAAATTTTGACGCAAATTTAGCCAAAAATAGGTAAATAAAATATAAAAAATCGCTGAATTTGACGCGTAAAAAGCAATTTAAAAAATTTTAACGAAGTTTGAAACGTTTTTGATATAATAGTTTAAAAAATTGTCAGGAAAATACAATGCAAGAAATTTTAGACGGCGCCGTCAAATTTATGGAAGAAGATTTTTTAGAGCACAAGGAGCTTTTTGAAAGCCTAGGCGAGAAACAGACGCCGCATACTCTTTTTGTCGGCTGTATCGACTCGCGCGTCGTGCCTAGCCTCATAACAAACACGGTTCCGGGCGACCTCGTCGTCGTGCGAAATATCGCAAATATCGTGCCTCCGTACCGCAAAAGCGAGGAGTTTTTGGCTACGACGTCGGCGATCGAGTACGCCTTGCAAACGCTAAACGTGCAAAACGTCATCATCTGCGGGCACAGCAACTGCGGCGGCTGCGCGGCTTTGTGGATGGACGAGGCTAAATTTAGCAAAACGCCAAACGTAAAGCGCTGGCTAGATCTACTAGAGCCCGTAAAAAAGCGCGTGCAAAAGCTTTTTGGCGACAATATCGCAAAAAGAGAGTGGATAACCGAACGACTTAGCCTTGTAAATTCGTTTGAAAATCTACTGAGCTACCCCGACGTCAAGGCTAAATTTAAAGACGAGGAGCTAAAAATTTACGCCTGGCACTACATAATAGAAACGGGCGAAATCTACAACTACAACTTCGCGACAAAGAGCTTTAAACTGCTAGGAGTCGAGAAATGAGAAAAATTTTAGCCGCCGTTTTTGCACTGTGCTTTGGCTTAAATTTACTAGCAAATACCAAAATCGACGACATAAACGCCACGGATATCCTAAGTGTCGTAAATCAAATAAACGAAGCAAACGCTCAGATCACCGTTATCAAAGCCCAATCCGTCGAAAATAACGAAACCGCCGATAAAAACGTGCTTTTTAAAACCGTCTCGGAGAAAAAAGAAAAGCTAATCGAGCAGATCCCCTACCTCATCATGCAAATCGAAATCGACGAGGAGCAGGTACAAAATTTCAAACAAGAGATGCAAGAGTTAGAGACAAAAACCAAAAAGCTAAAAAACTCTAGCAATCAAAATTTATACGTCAAAAATATGCTCGAGTTTGAGCGTATGCGGCTTGACGGGCTGTTTTACTCCTCGCTTTTAAATTTGGAAAATATCTTCAAAGAAGGCGGCAAGGCCGTGGACGTAAGGCTCGCCGTCGAGGAGACGCTGCTTAGCTTTCAGACGGAGTTTTACTCGCAGTTTAAGGAGTTTAAAGATAGTCTAAACGAGGAAACGCTCGCTGCACACAAAAGCGAACTAGAGACGCTAGAAGCGCACAAAAAGACGCTTGAAGAGATACTCCACTACCTGCGCGATAACGCCGAGCTACTCACGTCAAACTACATCATTTCGGAGCTAAATTTAAAAACGGCGATCGATTTTATCAACGAAAAGGCTTCGTTTACGAGCAAATTTAACGTCGGCAAGGCTGCGATTATATTCGTAGTATTTTTGTTTTTCGTCTCGTTTACGACGCTGCTTAGTAAGCTCACGCTGTGGGCGTTAATGAAATTTTTCGTCAAGCACGACTCGGATAGACAGACAAAAGGGCGCATCGTAGAAATCATCAAACGCCCGATGCTACTCACCCTTATCGCATACGCGATAGATATATGCGTCTCGATCGCGTATTATCCCGCTCCGATGCCGATAAAATTTGCAAATTTCCTAGCGATCACTTTCGTTATCGCCGTTACCTGGCTCATACTTAGCGTACTAAACGGCTACGGCATGGTGCTCATCAACGAACTCACCAAAAAAAGCGGGCGCAAAGAGGTGATAAATTTGATCCTAAAGATCATCTATTTCATCATCTTCGTTATCGCGCTGCTTATCGTGCTTAGCAAGCTCGGATTTAATGTTAGCGCCATCATCGCGTCTCTTGGTATCGGCGGCCTTGCGGTAGCTCTTGCTACCAAGGACATCTTGGCGAATTTCTTTGCATCCGTCATGCTGCTATTCGACAACTCGTTCTCGCAAGGCGACTGGATCGTGTGCGGCGACATCGAGGGAACGGTCGTGGAGATCGGGCTTAGGAAAACGACCGTACGAACCTTTGATAACGCCCTTATATTTGTGCCAAACTCCAAGCTAGCTAGCGATCCGATCCGAAACTGGAGTAGGCGAAAGATGGGACGACGCATCAGGATGATAATCGGCCTAGAGTATAGCGCCACGACCGAGCAGATCAAAAAGTGCGTCGAGGAAATCAAACAGATGCTAATCGATCATCCGGGCATAGCAAAGGACGACGATATGGGCTCTAAAAAAGCTAGTCGCTACGACCGCGGCATCGTCTCTATCGACGATCTGGCGGGATATAAGTCAAATTTATTCGTCGTCGTGGACGAGTTTGCCGATAGTTCGATAAATATCCTCGTGTACTGCTTTTCAAAGACGATAGTTTGGGGCGAGTTTTTGGCCGTCAAAGAGGACGTGATGCTAAAAATAATGAATATCGTAGAGGCCAACGGGCTTGGATTTGCCTTCCCTAGCCAGAGCCTATACGTCGAAGAAGTGAAAAAATAATTTTAAAGGAGAGAAAATGAGCGAAGAATTTGACTACGAAGAGGAAGATTTGGAGGAGGAATACTCCGAATTTGACGACGAAAGATCCGAGAAATACAGCTATAACTACGACGAAAACGACTACGAATACGGCGACGAAGACGAAGAGGATAGCTACGAGATATGATTTACGCACTCAAATTCGGCTTTGCGGGGTAAATTTGCCGACGGGCCGAATTACGAGTAAATTCGGCGCATAGTTTCGGCTAATTTTGAGCCGAAATTTAGCTTAAGGCAGGACGGTTTTGCTATTTTGCATATTTCGCGCGATATACGAATTCGTCTTTTTTAATTATCCTAGCAACCGTTACCTTCAGATTTAGACATTAATATCTAGCTTTCGGATTTTATTTAGAGCTTCTAAAAGCTTGGTTACGTCCATTCCTTTTTCTTGTTCGGCTTTGATAAATTTCTCGAAAAACTCGCGCTTTATATCCTTATAAATATAGGTTTGACTTTTGCTAGTAGCCTGTATAGGTTTAAATTTCTTTTCTTTTGCGGCGTCTGTTTGCGCTTCCTCTTTGGCTGTTTTATCAAAGTCGCCCTTTTTTAGCGCGATTTTTTGTAGCGCGTCCCCGATACTCTCGCCGTTTTTAAATACGTCTTTTAGAAATTTAAAAAACTCTTTTTTACTCTCTTCGTCCGCGTAGCTCACGCGATCTTCTATCTCTTGCCCCAGAAGCGTAATGCGCTCTTTTGCGGGCGTTTGGTCGAAATTTAGCGTGCCGTCCTTGAGCGAAATTTTGACGTTTGCGTATTCGCCTAGGATTTTATTTGCCGCGTACTCGAGCCATTTATCTTTAAACTCCTCCTCGCTCATATCTGAATCCAGTAACTTTGAGGCCTGGGAGTCCATTATCAGGCCGCTGCCGCTACGCATGCCAAGCCCTGTGCCAAACCCTCCCAGATCCACGTTAAATTTACTCAAAAACTTATCCACGCTAAAGACGTCCTGCCTAAATATATCGGATGGATCGCCCGCGTGCGCGATCAGAGCTTGCGTGCTATCTACGAAGCTTTTTAGCTCGGCGGCTTTTTCTTTGTCGGTACTCGGATCAAGCCCGTTTAATTTGCCCCAAATGCTGATTTTATCGTCTCTCGTGTAGCCGCTTAGAGAAAATATCCTCCTTGCAAATACCGGTTCTTCAGGCTTTAGCCCGAGCTCCTTACGCCAATCATCCACAACCTTTTCAAACCCCATTTTTACACCCAGCCACATGCTTAAATTTTTACCCGTTAGCTTCTCAGGACCAACCTTATCCGCCCAAATTTTTAGTTGGTCGTAGTCTAATTCGCTTGGATTTACCGTATCGTAATTAATCTGTGCCGTCAAATTTGACATCAAATTCGCCACTTCTTTTTCCTCGCGCGCTTTTAAATTTTGCCCGCGAGCGCCGCTAAAATCGAAATTTGCATTTGCGTTAAATCCGTTTACGCCGCCTATCATCTAAAATCCTTTTAAAATTTGGCTTTTTAACGATATCGGCAAAATTTGAATAAAATTTAGAGTAAAAGATAAGAAGCGATATCAAATTTACGGTCAGCCGCCAAACCGCATGAACGCTAACGAGCCGCCGTAAATTCGTGCCGCATAGCTACCGACCGGCAAACGCTAGCGTAAATTTATTTTTGCTCAAAGTCCTCCCAGGGATTTACGCAGTACGTGCCGCGGCCCGCGTGTTTAGCCCTATAAAGAGCATCGTCGGCGCGCTGAAGTAGCAGGTCAAACGAGCCGTGCCCGATCTGTCCTTCTGCTATACCCGCACTCACGGATAGTCCGCTAAATAGCGGATTTTCTTGACAAATTTTAAAAAATCGGTCGATCAAAATTTGCACGCGAGGCGCTATGCTTTGCATGTTTGCGCCGTCGGTAAATATCGAGATAAACTCGTCCCCGCCGATACGCACATTCATAGCGTCGTTAAAAATCTCTTTTATCAGCTCCGCGATCGCGACCAGAGCCTTATCACCCGCCTGATGTCCGTGCTCGTCGTTTACCTGCTTGAAGCGATCTAAATCCATATAAAGTATGCTCATATGCGTGGTTTTTAGCTTGTCTAAAAATGCGTCCAGCTGGTTGCGGTTAGCTAGCCCCGTGAGCTGGTCGTAGTGGGCTAGATGTTCGATATTTTGGAGATACTCGTACTCTTTCGTCACGTCGCGAGCGATGCCTACGGTACCGATGATCGTCTCTCCGTCAAATATCGGCGTTTTATACGTTTTTAGCTTGCTTAGATTGCCGTCTGCCTTCATCACCTCTTCGTCCAGCAGGCAGGTTTTGCGCGCGGCTACGACGTCGTCCTCGGTCTGGACGCAGACGTAGCCCGTTTGCTCGTATATCTCTTTTGGGATATTCCAGATATAGTAATGATCTTTACCGCGAACGTCGTCTTTTTGCTTATCTACGACCTCGCAAAAGGCGTCGTTTACCTCTAGGTGTAGTCCGTCCATATCCTTAAACCAGATCATATCGGGAGACGAGTTTATCATCGTCTGCAACCACGTTTTTTGTAGCCACGCCTCTTTTCGCTCGGAGATCAAATTTAGCGCCTTTTCAAAGTAAAAATCGTCTAAATTCGCGCTTTCTAGCCAAATTTCATCGGCGGCATCTTTTTGTTCGCCGGTTATCTTGTCCGCATCCCTCGCGTAAATCGCCAAAAAGCCGTTTTTGCCGATACGGTTTTTTA